>CAJJBS010000154.1 GCA_905182385.1 Fidelibacterota bacterium TCS55 | reverse complement strand
AAGTGATTTATCTAAATCATCTAATATAATTTTTGATAATTCTAGATCTCTATTTTGTAATAGACTAACAGCATAATGAATTTTATAATCATAATTATTTGGAAATTCATCAATGAGTCTTTTACTAACTTCTAAGCCTCTATCTATATCTCTATCTATAAATTGATATATATACGATAAAACACTTAAAGATTCCGTCCATGCCCATGGACTTTGACTTGCGGCAATCTCCATTTTTCTAATACCTTCTTTTCTTGAAGCTTTTAAGCCAAAATATTTAGCACTTGCTTTTACTAGCGGATTGCTTAGCCCTGAATAATATTCAACAATACCAATTGGCAAGTATGCATCTAGCATATTAGAGTCAAGTGCAGCTGCTTTTTGGATTACACGAAAACCTTGATATGCAGAAAAAAATGTTGATATCCACTTTTTTTGACCCAATGAAGTTCGAGCTTTTAAACCAAGAGCACAGCCATAATAAAGCATATACTCTGGATTATCTGGATAAATTAATAAAAGAGAATCATAAGCTGATTGAATATCCTTGAGATTATTATCAAAATTAATATAAATATCTTTTATAGGTAGCTCCGCTTCATCTTTTCTCCAATATGCTGCTGCCCATGCTATATGTACACCAGGGTGATCTGGAAAATCTTTTCTAGCTTTTGCAAGTACTTCAATACTTCTTTCATATTCATAATTATAAAAAGCATTCACTCCTTGATGAACAAAAATATCTCCAGGATGTTGTCCATTAAGAATTAAAGAAAATATAAATAAAATAAAAGTGAGCTTCATTATTAATTGTAATTTTTTGCTAATATAAAAAAATTAACTTGCAGTTTTACCAGCAAGTAGTAGCCAACCACGTGAATCGTTATTAACAGGGCTTAATTCCATAGAGCGTGACCACGCTGCCTTTGCTAAACCAGATTCATTCATCTTCCAATAAGTAATTCCTAATCCAAGGTAATTATCTGCACTCGAAGGACTTAATTCTATCGCTTCTTGAAAAGCAGCAAGTGACTCTCTAAACATACTTTTATCTCTATAATAACCACCCAATGTAAACATTGATCCAGGAAGCCATAATCCTGAATTTTTATTAACACTGAGGGCTTTTCGAAAAGATGTTTGACCAAGATTAGATTCACCATTCCGATTGTATTCTACAGCTAATATATAATATGCCTGAGGTAATAAAGATTTTACTTTAATATTATCAGGTTCATAATGCAGTAAGTCTTCCCAAGAAGAGGAAGCTCTTCCCCATTCACTACCGTTGAAATAACTTAATCCTTGCTTGAATCTAGAGTCAGTATCTGAAGGGTCAAGCCTAATTGCATCACTATATGTCAAAGCAGCATAAACATGTTTACCTTGATTAGAATAAAGGTCAGCTAAGGCAACATAAGATTCTTGATGTCCAGGGTCTTTTTTAATGGATTCTTGGTAGCTAGCTTTTGCTTTTTCTAAATCACCCAAACCTTCAAAAGCCATACCTTTAAGAAAAATGAAGCCACTATGCCTTGGGAACATATCTTGCCCACCCTTAGCTAACTTGGCTGCATATTCAAAGTTTCTTTCATTTAAGCTTTTTCTAATGGATTGCATTCGACGAGCTGGTCCATTAGGATCTTTTTTTGATGATTTAGTTAAAATATCATCTGATAATAAAAGATTATCAGAATTTCCAGATAAAGTCGCCATCATTTCAATTGTAGCTCGATGATTTGGCTGAACATCTAATGCTTCTTCAAATGAATGACGCGCTTTAGTCATTTGACCAAATCTTGAATAAAATGACCCTAGATGGAAATGTGCATTTGCATTTAATGAATGTTGTGAAGCCATTTTTAAATAAATTTCTTTTGCATATTCAAATTGACCATTTGCTTCATAATGACGAGCTAAATCAATTTGCTTTCTAAAATCGTTTGGCTCAGATTTTGCTGCTTTTTCTAGATCATAAGTTGATGGTGAAAGACGGATTGTAGCTCGTTCAATCTTTTTTGAATGCTTATCATCAATGAAACTTGTTGCTTTAGCTAGATTTCTTGAACTCAGTTCAAAACCTTCAGCTATATTATAAATATCGTTTGCGTATTTCACAGGACTAATTCTAGGGATATCAGATAACCTAGGCACTTTTGCTTTTGTCGGTTTTGAAGCAATATTTGTTCCTCTTCTTCTCAGAATTGACTGTAGCTGCTGAACTTTTTTCTTATTTGAAGCAGATGAGTTTAATTGAAGTGCTTTTTTGAAATCTTTTAGAGCTCCTGCATAATTTTTTTTCTTTGCTTTAGAATTACCGCGCTTACTATATGCTGAAGCTTGAGCCATTTGTTTTTTTGAGGGTTTTCTCGATGATTTCTTTGAAGATTTTTTACTTCTACTTTGTTTTTTAGCAATAGAGGTTAATTGCTGAACTCTTTTTTTATAGTTGGACGTAGGATTTAGTTTATATGCTCTTTTATAATCAGAAAGAGCTCCTTTATAATCTTTTTTCTTTGCTTTTGAGTTGGCTCTTTTAGCATACTTTGAGGCTTGAGCAGTATTTTTTTTCTTTGATTGGGCTTGAATAATGGTAGACTGATTGGATACTGGTAATATCCCTGCCAGTGAAATTGTTAATATTAATCGTGTTGTCCAGAGGTAAATCAAGCGCATCATAATTACAAGAATTTACAACATCCAATGTTTAAAGGAATATCTATTTTAACGAAATTCTAACACAGAAAACCACTTTGATTTAATACCGCCTTGTTCTCCAGATTCCGTCCAAGCAAAAAATAATTGATCATCAACTCTTTCCATTTGAGGATAACCCGCAACTCGACCAGGTTCAATCTCAGAAATAATTTTCGCTTTATACATATCTCCATTTTTTGAAACTATTCTAGATAAGATGTTTGTTGATTTATCTGATATTTCAACCCAACTAACAATTACTTCTTCTTTATTAAGCCAAACTAAATCAACTCTACCAATTGGCTTTGATAAATCAACTCGAATTGGCTTCTCAAAAGAATTACCTTCATCTTCTGAAAATGATACATTTACAGTTGAGTTTGCATTCGGAGCAGTATACCAAGCAATTGCAACTTTATTACCGAGGTTTGATAATATTGGTCCGTTGACTGGACAACCTGTTATTTTCCACTTATCATCATTAACTGGATAGGGGTTAGACCATTGACCGTTGGCAAAGCGTATAATATTGATATTCCTGATTTCCTTATCACTTCGATCCCGATAAGCTAGTATGAGAACATTTTCAGTTTTTATTGCAGAAGTAGGGCAGCATTCACAAACTTTATTATCAAGTTGAGTTTCCAAATTAAATTTACCACTCTTATTAAAAGTAGTTTGGTAAAGGTTCATTGCACCATAGCCATGACCATCAGGGTTTGCTTCCATATTTCTACCATCCAGCCAAACTAAACCTAATTGATCATTAAAATTATTAAAAAAAGAAACAAACCCATGCTCACCTTTAACTCCATCGCGATGAGGGCTTTTAGGTTCAGTCCAATTTTTTCCGCGATCATATGAAGTAATAACTTTTATATCATAATCATAAGAACCTACACCTGACTTTTGTAGCCAATGTGCAGCAAGTGTATCTCCTCCAAAATGATATATAGATGGAAAATCTGCCCAGTTTAAAAAGTAATTTTCACCTTTTGAGATAATTTGGTTTTTTGACCATTCTCCATTTGAAAACTCAGACCAATTGATTGCCCAATTCAAAGAATCTATCTTCTCATACCAAGACATTAGCATACCATTATTTTTTGTGGGACTTAAACGAGGATAACGACTTTCAGATTTTATCGAGGGGAGTTTAAAATCTATTGAACTGCAACTTATAATAAGAAAAAAAAGAAATATAATTTTTTTCAATCTAAATCAACATCTTCTGGTTTTTTACAACAAATCTCTAATTTTTCATACGCAGCTGGATCAGCAGTTTTATCATTCACATTGTAACCTATTGAAGCAATCGCATTCTCAATTGTATTCAAATCTATTAATGATGCTTTATAGGTAACTTTACCTAATTTTGATTTCAAGTCAACTTCAATTTTATTTACACCATCTAAATCAACAATCGCTTCTTCTACATTAATAGAGCACATTAAACATTGCATAGTATCAAGTTTAAGCTCCGCAGTTATTTTATCACTATTACAACTGATTGCTAAGCTTATAATCACTATACTCAAAAATATTTTCATTTTATCTTACCTTTTTATTAATATTATATAAATAATTCTAAAATATATCACTTTATTTTATGGCTAAGATTTCATCTTTATAAAAAATAAATGATTGAAATATATCAAGAAATAGTAACGCTGTGGAAGGTTACTTTAATGTGATTAGTTAGATTATTTTTTAGCGAATTTAATTGCACAACCTAAAGCTTTAGTTTCTGCTAAATCAATATTTTTACCTTTAGCTACAGCTTTAATTGCATTAAAAAGATATTTATTTTTTACCTTTTTTGGTTTTCGAGCATTATCATCTATAGCACCTCGATAAACTAATTTACCTTTACCATTGAATAGGTAAATATGAGGTGTTTTTGTAGCTCCGAATGCTTTTGCTAATTTAGCTTCTTTATCTAAAGCATAAAGAAAGTCATGATCATATTTTTTAGCAAATTCACGCATATCAGATAAGCCTTCACCTCTATCTCTAATAAGAGTATTTGGATTAACAGTAATAAAACCAATCTTATTTTTATTACTTTCTTCAGCTAATGAGTTATATCTATCTTGCCATGCATGAACCCAAGGGCATGTATTGCAAGAAAAATTGACCAATAATCCATTTTCCATTTTCACATCATTTAAAGAAATCAACTTACCACTAATATCCATCATTTTAATTTCAGCCAATGGTATACTTGAACCAAGTTTAAGTTCACCAGCAAAAAGTGTTGACAGTAATAAAGTAATTGATAATATATTTATGGTTTTTTTCATAATAAAGTTCCTGTATTAAGGTAGTAAAATTACATCTAATTTAAATATTTAAGTACAGCTTTTGAAATTTGAATATCTTGAACAGCTACACCTGTGTGATCAGCAATAGTAATTTGCTCATCATTCATTCGTCCTTTCACTTTTCCTTGAATTATCTCGCCTATCTCAACTACTTCTTTCATAGAGAAGCCACCTTTAATAGCTTGATGTATTTCACCTCTATGCTCACATTGAGAACGACTATCGGCTACAACAATATCAGCTTGAGATAGAATAGAAGATGAAACTTCTTGTTTTGTAAGTGTATCTGAACCCATTGCTGTAATATGAGTTCCTGGATTAACTTTTGTTATAATAGGACTCTCAGTTGGTGTACAGGTAACTATTAACTGGCACCTTTCCATAATTTTATTAATATCAGTAGTAATAGTTATATTATAATTACTATTAGAAAAATAATCTTTATATTTTTTTAAAGAATTTTTGTTTCTGCCCCAAACAATTACTGATTTACAGTCAATAATATCTTTTAAATATTTTAATTGCATCTTAGCTTGAACACCCGCGCCCACAATACCAATATTTTTTATATTGCTTGGAGCTAAATATTTAGCAGAAATAGCACCTGCAACTGCAGTTCGTACATCAGTAAGGAAAGATTCATCATTTAAAATGGCTTTAGGCTTTCCTGTCTTTTGATCATATATAAGCATCATGCCATAACCATTTGGTAGATCTAAATTTGAATTTTTAAAAAAACCTGATGCAATTTTAATAACATAAACATTATCATTTTTTATATATCCGTACTTAATATGAACATCTCCAGGCGGTGAATCAAAATGTAGTTCACCC
>CAJJBS010000153.1 GCA_905182385.1 Fidelibacterota bacterium TCS55 | reverse complement strand
GGCCCTTCCTTTATATTTTTATAATCATCAAAGCGTTTTAAATCGAGCCCAATATATAATACCTTACTTTTATCTTTAATTTCTTTAATAGTTTCAAGCTCGTTATGATCAGGTGACCTTTTTAAAAATAATTTTAATTCATTTAAAAATGAATTTTTATGATAGTTTGAATTAAACAGCACTTTATCGGCTGCTAATGCGGAAGAATAGTTAATAAAGCCATAATGTTTATGTTCTTTATTAATAAAGTCTCTATCTTTTTTTGACCATGGGTATGAAAGTTGATTCTCGTGAAAATACATAACAGTCGGTATATTATAAGATGTTTTTCGAGTTAAGCTAAGAAATGTTGTTAGATCGAGCATATCAGTTGCTATGATTAAATCAGGTTGTATTTTAAGTTTATTAAATTTTTGAGCTAAGGTTATTGCGCTACCTTGCATACGCCATTTCCAAAATTGACCTTTCATTGATAAAATATTTATGTTATTAGAACTAAATTTTTGAATATCTTCAGCCCATGATTTATGAGAACCTGTGAAATAAGGCTCGATTAAAAGAATATTCATAGTAAATGTTTATACATTTACTTCGATCCATTTTTGCCCACTTATTGACTTGAAATATTTTTCACGGGAAATAGCATCATTTTTGATTTTAAATTTTTCTGAGTAGATGACTCTCCATGGTCTATTATCACGAGTTGCTTTAACATTCCTTGAGTTATGTTGGTTTAGTTGAGATTTAAGATTTCTACAGTGTCCTATAAAACGATGTTTTCCATTGAGCGTTTCTATGATGTAAGTATAATACATAAATAATAGTCACTAAAATTACATTTGATTATTAAATCAACAAGGAATAAACTTGTTAGGACTCAATGTAAATCCGTATTTTTAGATTCAAATTTTATTATGGAAAAAAAGATTGCAGCTACCAATCGCAAAGCCTTCCATGAATATCATATATTAGATACTTATGAAGCAGGTATTGAACTATTTGGTAGTGAGGTTAAAAGCCTTAGAGAAGGTAATGCTAATTTAAAAGAAGCATATGTGACCATTCGTAAGGGTGAAGCATGGCTTGTTGGTGTACATATTAATCCCTATTCTCATGTCGGTTTTGATAGTCCAGAACCTGTTCGAAAAAGAAAACTATTATTAAATAAAAGAGAAATTCAGAAAATAAAAATATCGCTTGATCAAAAAGGTCTTACGGCTGTGCCCTTGAAAATTTATTTTAATAAAGATGGTTGGGCAAAACTTGAGCTTGGAATGGCTAAAGGAAAGAAGACCTATGATAAAAGAGACTCAATGAAGGAACGTGATATTAGACGTGAAGCTCAAAGAGAAATAAGAAATAGAGACAGATGAAATTTAAAACATTGGATGAACAGTGGTCTTTGATTAGTAGAGGTGTAGAAGAAATTATACCTGAAGAAGAGCTTAAAGTTAAATTGAAAAAGTCTATATCATCAGAGACTCCATTAAATGTAAAGCTTGGTTGCGATCCAAGTCGAGCTGATCTTCATGTGGGCCATGGTGTGGTATTAAGAAAACTTCGACATTTTCAAGATTTAGGTCATCAAGCTATTTTAGTTATAGGTGATTTTACAGCAATGATTGGTGATCCATCGGGAAGAAATAAAACTAGGCCTCAATTATCTCTTGAAGAAGCTAAGGCCAATGCGCAGTCATACATTGTGCAAGCAGAAAAAGTTCTAGATTTAAAAACATTGAAAATAGTCTATAATTCTGAATGGTTAAATAAGATGAATTTTAGTGATGTTATTCGTTTAGCGAGCCACTATACGGTTGCAAGAATGTTGGAACGAGATGATTTTACTAAAAGGTACCATTCGGAAATTCCAATATCTATTCATGAATTTATGTATCCACTGGCACAAGGAATGGATTCTGTAGAATTAAAGGCTGATGTTGAATTGGGGGGTACAGATCAGAAATTCAATCTTTTAGTAGGGCGTGATCTTCAAAGAGAGTATGGTCAAAAGCCACAATCAATCATTACTTGCCCCTTGCTAGAAGGTACGGATGGAATTGAAAAAATGTCAAAATCATATGGGAATGATATTAGTTTAAATGATTCTCCAGAAGATATGTATGGTAAAACAATGTCGATTAATGACGATATGATAATAAAATATTTCACTCTTGCCGCGGATGCTGATAAAAATTTAATAAGCCAAGTTAGTATCGATTTGAGTGATTCATCGTTTAATCCTCGTGATTCTAAAAGACTCCTTGCGAGAAAATTAGTAGAACTTTATTATGACGAAGAGTTTGCGTCGAAAGCTGAGCAGCATTTTGATCAAGTAATTGTTAATAAAGATAATCCAGATGATATGTTTGAATTCTCATTAGACCAAGATATGAATATTATTGAGGTATTGCATAATTCTGATCTTGTAGGTAGTAAAAGTGAAGCAAGAAGGTTGTTAAATCAAGGTGCCATTCGCATTGAAGGTGAAAAAGTTTCGGATATGAATATGATTCTCTCCTCTGGAAATGAATATATCATCAAAGTTGGTAAAAGACGTTTTCTAAAAGTAAAATGATAAAACGTCTACTTTTATCGTTTATATCGACATTGTTTATCACTGCATGCGACTCGCCTAATCCTACTAAACTGGTTGTGTTTATTGTTTCTGATCAAGCATCACCATTTATTTTAGAAAAATATGATCATTTATTCACAGGAGGATTTAGATGGTTGATCGATAACGGAATTTTTTATAATAAGGCACAACATAACCATGGTAATACCACTACTGGACCGGGGCATTTTGCGCTTTCTACTGGTGTTCATCCTGGGAATGGAGGTGTTGTTAATAATGTATGGTATGATAGACGTTTGAAAAGATCTTATTATGTTGTTGAAGATTCCACTGCTGTTAATCTCTCAGGAAAAGGCATAGGTAAATCTTATCGATATATTAATAATCCGAACCTAGCAGATTGGATAAACCAATCGAATACTAATTCAAAAGTTGTTTCTTTGTCTGGAAAAGATAGATCTGCAGTACTCTTTGGTGGAAGCAATTCTGAACTTGTGTTGTGGTATGATAAAAAAGGAAGTTATAACACATCCACTTACTATGCTGAATCGCTTCCTGTGTGGGTTCAGGATTTTAATACAAGACTTAACGTTGAAGGTTATAAAGATACTACTTGGTCATTATTTAAAAGCCCAGAGATTTATAATCAAAATACACGTATTGATAACTTTCAAGGAGAGAGAATAGTTTCTAAAAAAGCTGATGCAACACCCACGCTACCTCTTTTATTAGGTGATATGTCTACAAAAGCATTATTAAATGATTTTTATGAATATCCACATGGGGATAGGTCATTGATCGATTTAGCCATTGAATCTATCTCAAAATTAGATCTAGGTGGTGACAATAATCCAGATTTGTTATTCCTAGGTTTATCTGCTACTGATGGTGTTGGGCATAATTTTGGTCCACATTCAGTTGAGCAACTTGATAATCATTTACGACTTGATGCTCAGTTAATGAGAATGATTAATTATATTGAAGATAATGTTGGGTCTGGAAATACAATGTACGTTTTTTCCAGTGATCATGGTGCTTTAGAATTACCTGAATCTCTAAAATTAAAAAAAATAAGTGCAGGGCGTATTTCTTATGATCAGAAAAAGAAGGTCTTCTCAAATATCTTAAGTCAAATTGAACTTAAGATTGGATCTGAAAAAGTGATAGAATACGGTAATAACTTTTATTTTGACAAAGGGTTAACAATTCAAGAAAAAGAGTTTGCTTCAAAAATGGTCAAGGACCTAGTTTTTAATATTGATGGTGTATCTATGGCTTTGAGTCTAGAAGATATTATGGACCTTCCTAAATCAAAAGAAAATATTAAGTTTAGGAACATGGTCCATGTGGAGAATAGTCCTGATATCTACGTGATTTTAAAGGAAAATTGGTTGTGGAATTCAAAAACTGGTAGTAGTCATGGCTCACACTATAGTTATGATACACATATTCCATTAATATTTTCAAAGAATGGTATTGAAGGTTATAAAATTGATGACCCTATCTCATCAGTGGATGTATCTCCTTCAATCGCAAGATATCTTGGAGTTAAATATCCAAAAGACATTGATGGTAGTGCATTAAAGTTAAAATTTTATAACAATTAGTTTTTTTTAATGAGTTAGCTAGAATCCTTAATATTTGTGAAAGATAAAATAATAATTTTTTGAAAAATCTTATTTTATTGAAAAGATTTATACAGCTAACTTAAGAACTTATTTTTAACCTCTAAAAGGAGAAGACATGTCAGAGAATGTCAAAGAATTCACCTCAGATAATTTTAGTGCTGAGGTAATAGAGTCCGATACACCTGTCCTTGTCGATTTTTGGGCTGAATGGTGTGGACCCTGTCGCGTAATAGCGCCAGTGGTAGATGAAATTGCTACTGAGTATTTACAAAAAGTTAAAGTTGGAAAGTTAAACGTTGATAATCATAATCAAGTCGCTAGTCAATATGGCGTAAGAAGTATTCCAGCTTTACTAATTTTCAAAAACGGTGCAGTTGCAAATCAAATTGTTGGTGCTGTACCAAAAAATAAAATAACTGAAATTTTAGATTCAGTTATATAATTATTAATTAATAAAAAGAATGAATCGAAAGGTTATAATTATTGGTTCTGGTCCAGCAGGATTAACTGCTGCACTTTATACTGCCAGAGCAAATTTAAATCCGTTAGTATTAGAAGGTAATCAACCGGGTGGACAGTTAACAATTACCACTGACGTTGAAAATTATCCAGGTTTCCCTGAAGGAATTATGGGGCCAGAGTTAATGGAGAAATTTCGCACTCAAGCAATAAGGTTTGGCGCAGAATGTCATTTTAAGCATGTTACTAAAGTTGATTTTAATGCCCGTCCTTTTAAAGTATGGGTAGGTGATGATATGTTTACAAGTGATTCTATTATTATCTCAACTGGTGCTTCTGCTAAAATGCTTGGCTTAGAAAGCGAAAAAGAACTAATGGGTTATGGAGTTTCAGCTTGTGCTACTTGTGATGGATTTTTCTTCAAAGATAAAAAAGTACTAATAGTTGGTGGTGGAGATTCTGCCATGGAAGAAGCTAATTATCTTACAAAATTTGCATCAGAAGTCAAAATTGTTCATAGAAGAGATGAATTTCGTGCTTCTAAAATAATGATCGACCGAGTTATGAACAATGATAAGATATCTGTTATTTGGAATTCTTCTATTAAAGAAATATTGGGATCAAAAGAAAAAGGTGTACATGCTGTTATACTTGAAGATTCTCAAAGTAAAAATACTATAGAAGAAAATTGTGATGGAGTATTTATGGCAATTGGCCATAAGCCAAATACGGATTTATTTGTAGACATTCTAGATTTTGATTCTGCTGGCTACTTAATAACAACAAAAGGTAGTACTGCGACAAATATAGAAGGTGTATATGCTTGTGGCGATGTTCAAGATCATGTCTATCGTCAAGCAGTTACAGCAGCCGGAAGTGGTTGTATGTCTGCAATAGATGCTGAACGTTATTTAGAAAATAATTAACTTTTTCGATTTATCTTTTGCCATAAGGAGGCAAGATGAATCAACAGTCAACTTTAATATATGAGTTAAAAGGCCTTAAAAAGTCCTACAATAAACAAACTGTTCTAAATATTGGTCGTTTACAGTTCCATCGAGGAACAATATATGGCGTTATTGGTCCAATAGGATCTGGAAAGTCAACCTTATTAAATATCATGGCGGGTCTTGAAAAAGAAACTCATGGAACTTTAAAATATGATATGAATCAATTTGAAACAAATTGGTTGGGCAACATAAAATCTATCCCTGAAATTCAATACTATAATTCTGATATTGTAAATAAAAATATCAAAGTAAGTAGTTTGTTGAATTCTAATAATATTAAGAATGTATCTCAGTATTTTAAGAATGGTTCATTAAAATTAATTTTAGAAAAAAATATTAGAGATTTATCAAAAGGGGAGGTTGCTTATTTAAATATGGTTATGGCAATTAACTCAGATCCCAGAGTATTATTAATAGATGACTATGCACTCAACTTTGATAAAAATATGGAGTTAGATTTTAGAAAGAAATTAATTGGAATGAATAAAGAATTAGGTACAACTATATTATTATCAGCTCCAAATGACCAATGCTTGAAGTTAATTGCATCTGTTATGATTTATTTGGATAATGGTCATATTTCTAAGATTCGTTCCGGCGCTGGAAAAAGTCCAAGGCAATACACAAAACGTCCAGTACAAAAAAAGAATGTTGTAAAAAAGCGCTTTAACTCTAAACAAAAACCTAATCGTTAGTAAAAATATGATAATTTTATATAAATTAAACCAAATTTATAGCTAAAAAGTTTTATTTATGTTTAAAGAACGCTTTAATGAACTTACTTCTAAGTTTAATAATAAAAAAATTCTTGTAATTGGTGATCTAATGTTAGACACATATTTGATGGGACATTCGAATAGAATTTCTCCAGAAGCTCCAGTTCCTATAATTGACGTAAATAAAGTTGAGCATAATCTAGGAGGCGCTGCAAATGTTGCTTTAAATCTTTCTTCGCTAGGCAGTGAAGTTTTACTAATTGGATTTATTGGCAATGACTCTGAAGGTCAAATTTTTAAAAATTTAGTAGATGAATGCAATATAGGTTTCACACCTTTAGTTCAAAGTGGTAATCGACCAACTACAGTTAAGTCGAGAATAATATCTCATGGCCAACAAGTTATTAGAACAGATCGAGAGGTTACTAGTGATCTATCTAATGAGTTAAATAAAGAACTTTTATCACTAGTATCTTCCTTAATTAATGATGTGGATGGTGTGATCTTAGAAGATTATAATAAAGGAGTCTTGAATCCTTTCTCAATTAAAAAAATCATTAATATTGCAAAGGATTTAAAAAAGCCAATTTATGTAGATCCAAAAGTAAAAAATTTCAATCTATATAAAGGTGTGAGGCTTTTTAAACCTAATCTTTCAGAATTTAGAAGTGTTTATAAAGAGAATGCTACTCTAGAAAAAGATGGTTTTGATCTTAAGAGAAAAATAAATGCGGATATACTTATGGTAACTAGAAGTGCAGAAGGTGTGTCTCTTTTTGTTGATACTGACTATTATGATATTCCTACTATAGCTAGAAAAGTACATGATGTTTCTGGTGCTGGAGATACTGTTATCGCAACTTTTACACTATCTGATTTATGTGGAGCTACCCCAAAAGAATCTGTTCTTTTATCAAATTTTGCCGCAGGTAGAGTTTGCGAAGAAGTTGGTGTAGTGCCAATCAGTCTTACTATGTTGAATGAAATGATTGAACACCATAATAACTTATAACGTTATTTGTGAATTTATGTAGATACTTATTCTTATTTTTTTCTTTTATATCTATTATTTTCAGTCAACCAGAAAATAGATTCTCCCCTTTTGATTGGGTGCAATATAGACAAGCTGGTAAAGTTAACTCTATCTCTTTTAGTGAACGTTATGCGTATCTAGGCACTGAATTGGGCGGTTTACAAAGGTTTAATATTTTATCTAATCGTTTTGAAGAATCAATTACTAGAGCTCAAGGTTTAAAAAGTAATACAATTAAAGCAGTTCATCGTGCCTCAAATGGAGTATTATGGGTTGCAACACCTATGGGTATAGAATATAGCTTAAGTGAAGAAGGTGACTGGAGATTTATTAGTCGTGATATATTACAACTGCCTTTTGGTGCAGTTATTTATAGAATAGGTGAGTCTGAACAAGATATTTGGCTCGAGACTTCTACATTGGTCTATCGCTTGGATCCAATTACAGGAGTAGTTACTGGAGTAATGTCAAACCCCGACGTCTCTGTGTTATGGAGCTCAGGTTTAATCAGTTTTCAAACTGACCTATCAAGTCTTTTGTTTGATTATTCAATCCTTGATGGATGGTTGACAGATTTTCGTTCACTTTTTAGCCCAAATGGAAAGCAAATGAAAGTTACTACAATAGCTAAAAATAGAATGAATGACGTATGGCTAGGTACTGAAGACGGTACTTTCTTTATAGGAGATAATACGATGAAAACTTTTTCACCTTATATTTTTAGTCTGGCTAATAATGATATTCAAGATATAGAAGGTAAATACCCATTTTGGATTGGTGGTCGTTTAAGTGAATATACTTCGGGCGTATCTTATTTTGATTCTGACCGTAATATTTATGATCAATATATATTCAATGAAAACATAAATATGGATCGTTTATCAATTTATAGTATTATTAATTTAAAAGATGAAATATGGTTTGGTGGGGAAGATGCAATTTTAGTTTATAATATAAAAAAAGATTTTTGGAGAACATATAATATAAATATTGGAACTGATAAATCTTGGATAAACTCATTTATAAATATAGATGATCAAATTTGGTTAGCTACAAATAATGGACTAATTATTTTAAATAAAGATGATAAAAGTCAGCTTGATAATGAACTCGTTGATTATTTTTATAATAATAGTATTTATGAATTGAAAATGACTAATGACCATATTTTTATAGCATCTGAGGCTGGGTTATTTATTTTTGATAAACAAATTAATAAAATATACGATTTAAAATCTTTTGGCTATAAATCTAAAGATTTTATTTTCCCATCTGATCATTTTAATTATACTGCTATAACTGAAAATAATGACAATCTATATTTTGCTAATCAATCTGGAATAATATCTTTTAACCTAATTAATAGACAATGGTCTAATGTTGTTGAACCTTCGATTTATGGATCTTTGGAGGTCAAATCTATAGTTTTAAATAAAGAAAATATTTTTATTGCTACGGTCAATGGACTTACGCAATATGATATGATTAATAATTCATTAGAAATATTTAATTATAAGTTTATTGGAGATATAAATGACATGTATATTAAAGGTAAGAAAATTTGGTTGGGAACATCAGAAGGTCTAATATCGTTTCAGTATAAATGAAAAAAATCAATAATATTATTTTATATAGCTTTATAATTTTAATTAGTTATTTAAATGCTCAGGCTCTAAGACCTAACAGTCTTCAAAAAGAACTAATAAGGCAATATGGGGTTTCTTTTTATACTATAGCAGATACTAATTCTGATTCTATTAGAGTTTTATCTTATTTATCAGTTCCAAATAATGTTTTACAGTTTATAAAAAATAATCAAAACTTTGAAGCTGGTTATGAAGCAACTATATCTATTAAAGAAAAAAAAGGTTCCCAGGTCGGACGAAAAAACTGGGTTAATAAACTTATAACAGATAAATATTTAGAATCTATTTCAAGAAAAATATATACAATCCATTTTGCTGAATTTAAAGTTCCAGTTGGTAGCTATATTATTTCCACTGAGCTACTTGATAAAGACTCTAATAATAGTGGACTAAGATCCAAAGAATTAAATTTATCAAAGAAGAATGGTGAGATAGAAATATACAGTACTTTTTTTGTTGATTATCTTGCAGGAAATTGGGGTTTGAACGTAAATGAAATTCCACTTTTTCAAAATTTTCATAGTGATGAAATTATTAAGCCAACAGTATTCATTTCTGGGAAAGTTAAACCTGGACCATATGAACTTGAGGTTAAAGTATTAACCGTTAAGAAAAAAGAATTATGGAAAAAGACTTTTCAATCTGAAAGTAATAAAGGTTATTTTTATCAACGGATAATTATTCCAGAAGAAATAGCAAAGCAAGGTCTTCGAAAAAGAGTAGATATTGTTCTCAAACAAGAGGGTGAAAAGAAAAAATCTTCAGTAATTTTAGCATTGTCGAGAGAAGGTATCTCTGGATCCATTGGAGATATTTCACAAGCTATTCAGAATATGCGTTATATTTTAGAAGATGATGAATGGAAAAAGTTAAGTAAATCTAAAAATGAAGACCAAGAAACATTATTTTTAGAATATTGGAGTTCAAGAGATCCTACACCTAAAACTCCAGATAATGAATTAATGAATGAGTACTTTTCGAGAGTAAACTATTCAAATGTTAATTTTAAAAGTTATTCGAAAGGCTGGAAGACTGATATGGGAATGGTTTATATACTATTTGGTCCACCAGATGATTTAGAAGTCTACAATGATCCTTTAAGTCGAGTGTATTCTCAAAGGTGGCACTACTATCGAATTAATAAATTTTTCGACTTTGTTGACGAACAAGGCTTTGGTGATTATCGATTGTCTACACCTTTCTATCGTGGGCAAAGTTGGTGAAATTATTTAAAATATTTTTATTTTAAATAATCGTTCTATCAAACTAATCAAG
>CAJJBS010000152.1 GCA_905182385.1 Fidelibacterota bacterium TCS55 | reverse complement strand
AGTAGATGCAAAAAGTATCGATATTAAATTAAAGCATCTTGATTGGATAAGTTTATCATATAAGAAACCAGAGGAAGAAGTAGATTTAATTAAAAAAGCACTTACTGTAATGAAATTAGACTCAAGAAAAAAGATGTCTATTACTCATTAAAAAGTCAGTTCCATGTTCTTTATGTGAGATTGGATATTCTTCAGCAACTTGATGGACTTCAATATTGGTCACACCAAGTTCGTAACCTCCAACAGATCGAGGCTCAGAACGGACTACTCCAGTTATCGTAACTGAAGATTCTTGTGTTAACTTATTCCCCAAGCTAAAAATTGATTCTTCAATATCTGCTTTTACAACAACACATTGAACTAATCCTGTGCCATCTCGTAATATTAAAAACCAAATTTTACCGATTGATCTAAGATTATAGACCCAACCACTTAAAACAACTTCTTTTCCTTCAAAATCTTTTAGTTTTGCAATTGTAGTTTTCATTCTTCTCACATTTTTAAGTTAAATCAATATTAAAATTACCACGATGTCATGATTTCATTCAAAACATCTTCCGCAATTTTTGTTACAGCTACTGCAGTGGCAAATTCACGCGGATCACCAAATTCATTATTATCTTCACTATCAATTAATCCATCTCCATCATTATCGATAGCATCAGAACTAATATCACCTGATAAACCATAAGCACCCCAGCCTGAAAATTCTTTTTCTATTAAGATTTTGTCATCTCTAACATCAAACCATTCTACTTTCATATGTACCGTAAATCTATATTCTGTCACTGCTTCTTCTTTTGTGAAAGTATACGGTGCATCAGTAACACGTACTATTGTACCCCTAAGAATAGAAGTTGCTTGTTCTACATCAGTGACTCTAAGAATATTTTCCTCATTAAATTTAAGTAATAAATTTTCCGTAACGGATTCGCTCATGCCAAATTCAGCAGTTTGATTCTCAACAATTGGTATTGAAATTGAATCTATATGAGCAGGTATGCTACCTGCCATTGAGTAATAAATGCATCCTGAAAAAAGAAAACTAAGTATTATAAAAATATTATTTTTATTCATTTAACTTAATCTTTCTCTCTAAGCCATATTGATCAATTTTACGATATAAAGTTCTTTCACTCATATTTAGTGATTTAGCTGAAGCGCGACGATTATTATTGAAATATTTTAAAGTACGTTCTATTACTTCACGCTCAAGATCTTCCATAGTAATATCTCCAATTGCACTATTTTTAATAAAATTTTCCACATCTTTTTCAATGTGTAAACTCGGGTTCACTTCGCCACTAGTTTCTGTGATAACTGGTACACCAACAGGGTGTTGAATAGAGCCGCTTTCAGTCGCTATTTGTTTTAAGAATTCAATATCTTGACGAAGCAAAAAGAGCTGTCGAAGTATTAATTCTCTTTCCGCCGATTCTGCTGAATGAGGAACAATAACTGGAAGTGCTGTATTGTCATGCACTCCTATTTTGTTTACCCCAAGTTGTTTTTCTACCATTTCAACAGTTATTCGCTCTCCTTTCTCTAAAACAATTATACTTTCTACAAAATTTTTAAGTTCCCTAACATTACCGTTCCATGCAAAGTTCTTCATTACACGTATAGATTCCGGCATAAATCCTCTATAAAGCATATCATTTGAACGCGTGAATTCAAGCGCAAACCTTTCAACAAGTAAACTTATATCTTCAACACGATTTCGAAGAGGTGGCGAATCGATTGTAACAGTTTTTAATCGATAATAAAGATCTTGCCTAAATTTATTTTTAGTGACTTGATCTTCAAGATCTTTATTCGTAGCTGCAATTACTCTTACATCTGTTCTCTTTGATTTAGATGCTCCAACTGGCATAAATTCACCACTCTCAAGAACTCGAAGTAACTTGACTTGAGTTTCTAAAGGTGCCTCACCTATCTCATCAAGAAAAAGCGTCCCTTTATTTGCTGTTTCAAAATAACCTTTACGATCATCTCTAGCATCAGTATAAGCACCTTTTTTATGGCCAAATAATTCGCTTTCTATAATTCCTTCTGGAATTGCGCCACAATTTACGGTGACCAATGACTCGTTAAATCTTTTACTATTTTGATGAAGTGCCTTAGCAATCATTTCTTTACCTGTACCTGATTCTCCTGTAATTAAGACTGATATATCTACAGGCGCAACTTGCATAATCATTTCAAGGACTTGCTGAATTAAATCAGACCTTCCAATAATACCGGATTTTTTTTGGATACGTTCAATACTCATTCTAATATCTTAAAATATGTTTAATAATTCTTTCTCAATTTGTGTTATTTCATCTCTTAATTTTGCCGCACGTTCAAAATCTAAAGAATCAGCTGATTCAAGCATCTCTTCTCTCATCATATCTAGTGCTAATTTTTTATCTATTTTACTAAAGTCATCACCTCTACGATTTTTATATATATCAGGCGCTTCATCTTCATGTTTTGAATCAGCAACTGTTGTTGTTCCCATTATTTGATCTGTGGATTTATAAACTGTTTGAGGTATTATTCCATGTTTTTTATTGTAATCATTTTGAATTTTTCTTCTTCTTAATGATTCGCTTATTAAATATTCCATCGCATCCGTTATTTTATCCCCATATAAAATAACTTGGCCATTAACATGCCTTGCTGCACGACCAGCCGTTTGCATTAATGAACTTCTTGATCGAAGAAATCCTTGTTTATCAGCATCAATGACAGCAACCAACGATACTTCTGGAAGATCAAGGCCTTCTCTTAAAAGATTAATTCCAACTAAAACATCAAATTCACCTAAACGTAAATCTCTCAATATTTGAACTCTTTCTAATGTAGGAACTTCACTGTGAAGATAACGGACACGCAAATTAACACCTCGTAAATACTCACTTAAATCTTCCGACATACGTTTTGTTAAAGTAGTAACCAATGTTCTTTCATTTCGTTCTATTCGTTCACGTATTTCACCAATTAAATCATCAATCTGACCATGACTTTTTCTAACTTCAACTAATGGGTCTAATAATCCGGTGGGTCTAATAACCTGCTCAACAACAACACCCTTCGACATTTCAAGCTCTCTGTCTGCAGGGGTTGCCGAAACATGAATAACTTGATTTTGCTTTGCATGAAATTCTTTAATTTTCATTGGACGATTATCTAAAGCACTAGGTAAACGAAATCCATGTTCTACTAAAACTTCCTTCCGAGCGCGATCACCATTATACATCGCTTGAATTTGCGGAAGAGAAACATGCGATTCATCAATCACAGTAATAAAATCATCAGGGAAAAAATCAATTAAGGTATAGGGTCTTTCACCTGGTTTTCTTCCAGAAAAATATCGAGAATAATTTTCAATACCTGAACAATAGCCTACTTCCATCATCATTTCTAAATCAAAATTAGTTCGTTGCTCAAGCCTTTGAGCTTCAAGCAACTTATCTATTGATCTTAATTTTTCTAACCGCTGTATCATTTCACTACGAATTTTTCCAGAGACTCTGTTAATAGTAGCTTGATCTGTAACAAAATGTTTTCCAGGGTAAATGAATTCTGAATCCATTTCTTTTAGCACTTCACCAGTTAAAGGATGAAAGCGCATAATTTGATCAACAACATCTCCAAAAAGCTCTATTCTAATTCCAATATCTTCATAAGATAAGTAAATTTCAATAACATCGCCTCTTACTCGAAAAGTACTTCTTTCAAAGGCTGTATCATTTCTGAGATAATGAATATTTACAAGGTTTTTTAGTAATTGTTTGCGATTAAGCTTCATACCACGATTTAGATGAATTACTTTATCTCTATATTCATCAGGAGAGCCTATACCATAGATACATGATACCGAGCTTACAACAATAACATCTTTTCTTTCTAATAATGAGCTAGTTGCTCTTAATCTAAGTATATCTATTTCTTCATTTACAGACATATCCTTTTCAATAAAAGTATCTGTAACAGGCAAGTAAGCTTCAGGTTGATAATAGTCGTAGTAACTAATAAAAAATTCGACAGCATTATCAGGAAATAGCTGTTTGAATTCGCCATAAAGTTGAGCCGCCAAAGTTTTGTTATGTGAAATAATCAAAGTTGGACGTTGGACTTTTTCAATAACATTTGCTATAGTAAACGTTTTCCCAGAACCTGTAATACCCAACAAAACTTGGTGATTATCACCGTTATTCAACCCTTTTACAAGGCCATCTATTGCTTGAGGCTGGTCACCTTGAGGATTAAAACTAGAATTAAGTTTAAACTCTGTCATAACGGCAAATTTACCTCAGATATTATATACGAAACAATGGCAGAGATATCGAATTAATCTTTTAAAATATATTAATCAAATTATTTTTATTATTTTAATAACATGTATTTTCTTTCCAATTATTTATGAATAATCAATTAAATAACAATCAGTATAAAATAATATTTTATTCAAAGAATATGAAACAAAAATAAACCAGGATTAGTATGAAAATAATAATATCGTACCTAGTATTTATAAACTTAGTTTCTACACAGAAAGATGATTTAGTTATTTACGTAGAATCAGTACTAGACAAGCTTCACCTATATGCTTCCGAATCAAATTCAAAAAAATACATCGATCTATTTGCAAGCAATGCAGTTTTCTTTGGTACAGATATAAGTGAACGATGGCATAAAAATGATTTTAATGAATATGTGACTAAAAGAATGGAAAGCGGTACAGGATGGACTTATACAATGAAAGAAAGGAATCTTTACTTTTCTGATGATAAAAAGACAGCTTGGTTTGATGAAATTCTAATTAGCAAGGAATATGGATATTTTAGAGGAACAGGAGCATTAAAAATTGAAAATAACAAATGGAAAATTGTTCAATACAATCTTCTTTTACCAATACCTAATCATCTATTAAAAAAATATGCTTTCGAAATTAAAGACTATTATAAGACACCAAATAAATAAGATTACTAGATTGGAGAGCCAATAAGCTCAAATTCATTACTAGATTCAACTTTAACATTTACAAACTTTCCAATCGGCACAGATTTTTTAATATGTACAATATTATCGATTTCTGGAGAATCAAATTCAGTTCGCCCAACAGAAATAGAATCTCCAGTTTTATCTACTAATACTTTATATGTGTTTCCTACCATAAGCTGATTTTTCTCTGAGCTAATACTTGCTTGTAAGTCTAATATTTGATCTTTTCTTTCATTTTTTAATTCTTGAGGAACATTATCTTCTAGATTCTCTGCTGTTGTACCCTCTTCTTCCGAATATGTAAAAACACCTAATCGATCAAACTCCATTTCTTCTATAAAATTATATAAAGAATTAAAATCATCATCTGTTTCATCGGGATATCCAACAATTAGAGTTGTTCGAATACGAATATTTGGAATAGCTTCTCTTAATTGAAGTATGCGGTCACGAATTCCTGATTGCCCTAAACCTCGCCTCATTGATTTCAAAATTTTGTCAGAAGCATGTTGAATTGGCATATCTAAATATTGACACATATTTTTAGCATTAGCCATTGCTTCAATGATTTTTTTAGATAAATGTGCAGGATGTGCATAATGGAGACGAAACCAATTAAAGCCTAACGAGTCGATTGAGTTTATTAAATCACTTAGATGTTTTTTTGGCTTCAAGTCCCATCCGTAACTTGTAGAGTCTTGAGCAATAACAAGTAATTCTTTAACTCCATTTTCTAATAATTTTTCTGCTTCCCACATAATTGAATCAATATTTCGACTTTTTTGTAACCCTCGCATAATTGGAATACTACAAAATGAACAACCATTATCACATCCTTCAGCAATTTTTAAGTATGCATAGTGATTTGGCGTTAATAATGAACGGTAAAATAATGGATCATCTTTTGCAAACTCTTTACCTGTAAGAAAAGAAGCAATTTGTTTAATGTTTTTACTCCCAAAAAATCTATCAACCTCTGGAATCTCTTTAGAAAGTGAATCTGGATATCTTTCAGATAGACAACCCATAACAACAAGCTGTTTTAATTTACCAGTTTCTTTCAGTTTTGCTGCTTGAAGAATAGTCTCAATTGACTCTTCTCGAGCAATATCTAGAAAACCGCAAGTATTCACAACTATTGTTTCAGCTTCTTCAGGTTCTTCAGTTATTTCAAAATGCTCTCTCTCTAAACTACCAAGTAATATTTCAGAATCGACTAATGCTTTAGCACATCCAAGACTAATCATCTTTAATTTATGTTGATTCATAAACTTTTATTTGTTCCTAAAATGCTTTGAACATACTCATTCCGATTAAATATAAATAAATCTTCTAAGTCTTCACCTGTTCCAATAAATTTTACTGGAATATTCGATTTACTATATAATGGAAAAACAATACCACCTTTTGCTGTTCCATCCATTTTAGTTAAAATCGCACCATCTAATTGAACTTTACTAGCAAAGTCTTTAGCTTGGATTAATGAATTTTGACCTAAACTTGCATCTAGAGTTATTAGTGAGTTAATTTTGAAAGATGAAAAGTTTTTCTTCGACAGTCTATACATTTTTTCAAGTTCGAACATTAAATTTTTCGATGTATGTAATCTACCAGCAGTATCTACAATTATAATATCTGAATTCTGAGATTTAGCTGCTGTAAGGCCATCAAATAAAACAGCGGAAGGTTGATGTGACAATTCATTATGAATTATTTCTACATCTAGTCTATTTGACCAAATTTTTAATTGATCTACAGCTGCTGCTCTGTATGTATCTGCAGCAACCATAAGAATATTTTTTCCTTGAGTTTTATAGTGATTTGCTAACTTAGCACAAGATGTTGTTTTACCTGTACCATTAACTCCTACCATAAATATTACTACTGGACTAGAATTTAAAATTTTATCATTATGATGATCAGGTAAAATAGATATTAAATAATTTTCTACATCAGAAATAAAATTATCTTGTTTATTTATTTTAATAACATTTACAATTTTTTCAACAATTTCAAACCCTATATCTGACAATAAAAGTGTTTCTTCTAATTTTTCTAATGATTCAATATTTACTTTTTGTTGTCTAACTAAATCAAAAGCATCAGAAATTGTGTCACGAGTACGTTTTAATGCATTAAAAACTTTTCCAACAATTGCCATTATTTTATTTCTTTATATAGTTTAAAAAATGTATTTACATATGAAAGCCAACTAATAGTTAATAGGAGAGTTGCACAATAAATTGCTAAATCTTTTGTCCATGGCAAAGCATCCCATGGCCAAATATGTAATAGTAAAGATAAAGAAGTAATACCTGCTGCCCATTTACCCCACCAGTTTGCATTTAGTATAAATTTAGTATGATTTAAAAAATATATAGCTGATAGTGCAATAGTTATATACCTGAATAAGTATAAAATGAAAAACCAACCTGGAAATCGACCCACTAATGTTAGATAAGAAGAGACAGAAAGAATACAAGCAAAATCTGCAATAGGATCAATCCATTTTCCAAAATGCGTTACTTCTTGAGCTTGTCTTGCAAACCATCCATCTAATGTATCCGAAAGTACAGCTATGATAATTAAAGTAAATGTTATATAACCTAAATCGGGGTCACGTAAAGTATAAACTATTGGTACTGCTAGAGCAGCTCTACCAAGGCTAATCATATTAGCAACTGTAAGTATTTTAGTTGGGTCAGCAATCTTTGATTTAATTTGCATTTATTAAAATATTTTTATTATTAATAATAGTTTGATTATCTAAATCATATATTTGATCACAATGTGACATAAAAAATGGCATATCATGTGAAATTAAAATAAGATGCTTTTGAGCTAAAATTTCACGAAAAATTTTACTTAGATCTTCTTTTTGTTTTAAGCCAAAACCAAAAGTGGGTTCATCTAAAATTAAAAGATCATAATTGCAGTGAGATAGTATAATAATTAAAGACATTCTTAATGTAAACCATGGGATATCTAAAGCAGATTTATTTTTTATTATTTCCCAATTAATTTGATGAGAATTTAGCTGTTTTATACATTTATTAAGCAACCGTGGATACAATTTTTGATTATTTATTAATAAATCAATAAAAGATTCAAGAGAGTTTGGTCCTAAAATTCTTTCGGGAAACTGATCAAGCATAGCAATGGAAGGTTTAGAGTTTTCTATTAAAATTGAAGTTGAGCCATTAGAAGGTTGTAGTGTACCTGTTAATAGTTGAGATAAGGTTGTTTTACCAACTCCATTTTTCCCAGCCAAGCCTAAACTTCTTGTAGAACTAATTTTAAAATTCCAATTTTGAATTAATTGAGATTTTTTATCAAAATTAAATGATAAATTTTTTATATTTAAAGACATTTTACCTTTTGGTACAGAAATATTGTAATTATTATTAAGAGTATGATTATTTACTTCAATAAAATCAGATAATGAAATCATCCAATTTGAATTACTATAAGCGAAATCAGAAATATCAGATGTAAACCATAATATTATCGTTTGGTGATCTATTTGTTTTTGCATCCATTTAACCCAATCAGATTTTATATCTGAATTCAAAAATGATAAACCATCATCAATTAAAACAAGTTTAGGATTCATACTAAAAGCCGTAACTAAATTTAGAATTTCCATTTCTCCCCCGCTTAAAGTTGAAGGATGTCTTTCCCAATTTTTAATAAATGGCAATGTTGATTTTAACTTTTTCACTTTTGATTGAAGCAATCTTGAATCACGTATACTTGATTCAAGACCAAAAGATAATTCAAATGATAATTTATGCGCTAATATTTGATTTTCCGGGTTTTGAAAAACCACTTGAAGTGATTCAGGAATATTTAAATCAATAACTTTAAAGTATTCATTATTTATAGTATTTATATTCGCTAAACTCCTTATTAAGTGCGTCTTCCCACTACCACTTTCACCATAAATAATATGTAAACCCTGATTCATATTTATTGGTTTCTTTTTTTGAAATTTTACGTAATCTAAACAAAAATTAATTTGATTAATCATGAATAATATTTCTAACTACTCTTGTTGAAGAACCTAGATTACGATGTACTACATTAGTTGAAGCATAGCTTGATTTAATAAACTCAGTTTTAATATCAAAAAGTTTCTTAACTCCCAAGTATAAATCAGTTCCTGAGTCAATATTAAATCCACCTCCATCAATAATAAGTTCTTCAGCTTCATTTGAGTTATTATATCGTGGACCAAAAAATATTGGTAATCTAGCAATTGCAGGTTCCATTACATTATGGACGCCAGTTGAAAAACCACCACCAATATATGCTATTTGCCCATACCAATATAAATTGGCTAATTGACCAATAGAATCTACTAAACAAACTCTAGCCTTTAATTTATCAGGGTTAGTTTTGCTTAGTCGTTCAACTGAAAAATCTTTTGATCTAAAAAAAGTTTCTGCCGAATCTAAATATCTATTTTTAGGTTCATGGTATGCCCAAATTAAAGACAAGTCATTTAATTCTTTCATTAAACTAACAATAGAATTCATGATAATATTTTCATCTTCAATATGTATACTTCCCACTAATAATGCTTTTGGTCTTTGCAAAACTGACTTAGTACGTTCAATAGTAAAACTATCTGCTTTTATTTTTACTTCATCATAACGAGGATTTCCTAGAACACGAAGAGTTGGTTTTATTGAATTTTGTAAAATTAATCTTAAAAGTTCATTGTCAGATTTTGTTATAGTATAAATGGCAGAAAAACTTGCGTAGACATTTTTATAAAAATTCTTGATAAATGGAAAAAGCTTTGATGTATTACTTGAGAATCTCGCTGCGAATAACGTAGTATGAATATTTAAATTTTTAGCTCTCCAAATTAAATTTGGCCAAACATCATAAGCTGCAAAAATTAACTTTTTAGGGTTAACTATCTTTAAACATCGATTTATTACCCAAAAGAAATCAAATGGCAAATAAATTTTACAGTCAATATTTTGATCATTTACATAATTATAACCAGATGGCGAAAAAAAACTAACAATTGATTTTGAGTTGGGTTCAACTTCTTTCAAACCTGCAAGCACAGGCTTTATTTGTTCATATTCTCCTAGTGAAGCAGCATGAAACCAATAAATATCAGTATCTAAGTCAGTATGTTTCATAAAAACTTTTAATTCTTTGATCGATTTTAATCTTCCAATAAACCCTAGTCTCATTTTTTTATTAAATGGAGATATAAACAATATTAAAAAAAAGAAAATTGGATATAAGATTATGTTATAGAATATCATCCAAAGCATTATTGAATCAATCCATTAATAGCATTCATTACATTCTCAACGCTAATATTTGTTAAACAGTATTGTTCTTCCCTATAACAAGGTATACTTCCATTTTGCGAACATGGACGACACCATAAATTTTTATCTTCTACTATAAATGAATTATTATTAAATACACCGGCACCTGTCTCCACCGCTGTTGGCCCTAAAATTGATATTGATGCAATATTTAATGCTTCAGCTGCATGAACTAAACCCGTATCACTTCCTATAACAAATTCAGATTGACTAATAATTGCGATTGATTCTCTTAAACTAGTTTTTCCATGAATATCTATTAATTTTTCACCTAATATATTTTTTATGGAATCACAAACAGTATCATTAGAACCTCCAATCATAAGCGGAGATAAGTTATAGTCTTTTGTACATTTTTTAATGACTGATATATATCTATCATAAAGCCAGGTTTTTTGAGGCCAAGCAGCTCCTGGTAAGATAACAAAAAAAGGTTTATCTATACCCACTGATTGTAAAAATGACCTTGATTTATTAATTTCTTCTTTTGAAATAAATAATTTTGTTTTTGAAGGTTTTACTTCTTCATTAAAGAAATCATTTATTATTTCATTCATCCAATATCTAACAGAAAAATCTTTAGGGAAATGATTCAAATGTAAAGCAAAATTTTTAAACCTATTCCATCTTGGCTTTCTTATGTAGCGTTTATTTGAATTCTTTATAAACTTTCTGACAATTTTTGACCGTGTAGTATTATGAAGGTCTAATACCAAGTCATAATTTAATGTGTCTATTTCAGTACCGATTCTTTTTAAAGTTTTATAATTTGCTTTTATATCAACTTCATGAATTTTATTAATGTAAGGATGGTAACGAAGAATGGATGCATATTTAGATAAAGTCATAAAATCAATACTACTTTCAGGAAATTTCTTTTTAAGTGTTCCTAAAACAGAAGTTGTTTGAACAATATCTCCAATGGAACTAAACCTTAGGACCAAAATAGTCCTGGGATAAATCATTAGACTAGCCTGTTCGAAGTTTATTAAAACTAATTAAGTCGACCATTGACTGCTTATATGGACTATCTGGGTAGATTGAAATAGCATCAAAGGCTTCATCATTAAGTTCATTAATTTTTTGTTCAGCGTAATTAAAACCACCCGCATTATGCACTATGTCATTTAAATCATTAATATTTTTTTTTGTTTTATTCTTTAACCCCAATATTTTTTTCAACCTTCGTAATTCTAGCCTATTAATTTTTTCATACGTGTGGATTAATGGTAGAGTAACCATATTACGTTTTAAATCAGCTCCAATATCTTTTCCAGTTTGATTCTCATTACCAAGTAAATCGAATAAATCATCTTTTATTTGAAATGCCATACCTAGTTTTGTTCCATAAGTAATCATTGCTTTTCTATCATTCTCTTTTCCAGTTGAAGTTATTGCTCCTAATTCACAACTGGTAGATATCAATGAAGCTGTTTTTTTATAAATCATTTCATAGTATACTTTTTCAGTCATTGAACGAGTTAATGACTTCTCAATTTGAAGTATTTCACCAGCTGCAAGTTTTTCAGCAGTATCTGCAATAAGTTGTAACGCTGTAAAATCTTTTAAC
>CAJJBS010000151.1 GCA_905182385.1 Fidelibacterota bacterium TCS55 | reverse complement strand
GCACGAGCATATTGTAACTTGCTTATTGCTTTTTTAAGTCGAAGAGAAGCTAAAAATGTCTGGTTTTTATCTTCGATGAATAAGCTATCTGAATTTGACCAAATTTCTCCTAACATATCTTGATAAGATGCCGTTGCTTCTATCATGGATGCTAAATTTAAAGTCATTCGGGCATAATAACCTTTTTGCGATCCATAACGCCCAAGACTTGATTCTTTTGTCTTTAAAGTAATCTGATTATCGACTCCTTTAATAAAACCAACTCGTTCAATTTCATAAAGACGGTTCCAATAATTAAATTCAAAACGACCATCAGGTATCATTCGATATTCAAAATTAAACCTAGCAGGTCCAAATCTTGAGGAAATTCCAAATGGAATTAAGCCCGTCTCGAGTGATTTCAATTCACCTGTACTAGGGTCCACAGTTTTACCAATCATTTTAGCCATTTGAGCATAAAGAGAAATAGAAAAGTTATCTTCAGAAATAACAGGGTAACCTAAATCGATAGCGAGGGCTAATATCCCATCTTTATTATTTTCAAGATTCATTGGTGAAACTTTTCTGAGAATATTCGGATCAAGAGCCAAAACTTCTCCTTTATAGCCTGGGATACGACTATCAAGAGTATCTGTAATACCATCTCCATCAATATCCCATTCATTAGGATTATTGTCATCAAGACCATCACCATCTGTATCTATCCACCAACTATCATTATATGGGAAATCATCAACAATATTTGGTCTTCCATCTCCATCACTATCTTTTAACCCTAAATATTGATTTCGATCTGTTACAATAGAAATACCTAAAGGCAGGCCCATAATTTTACGAGAGCTTATACGTCCTCCGATTAGTCCTATATTCTCTTTAAAATCATTACCAAAAGCTTCAATTCTATATAAATTAGAATTTTTTTCTAAATTAAATCCAATCTTCCTATCCTGAGGGTAAAGCATCGTATTAGAGTAATCATCTACAAGAATTCCATACCCAAGGTCAATATTATCCAGAGCACCTATTTTTCCATAAAGTGGATCACCAGGAAAACCATAACGAATATAATAAATCTTATCAATAAGGGTATTTTTAATAGCCTTTGAAGAAGAGAAGTCCCATTCATCAGAATGGATATTTCCTTTAGCATCAAAATAAACTACTAGGTCAAGAGCAATACCCCATTTACCGAACGGAATAACTGGGCGCATAGAAACTTGATTCCAAACTTTACCGTCAATAGTCACAGAGCCAACAGCTCCAGTATTGTTCACTTGAGCAAATAGTAATCCATTTGAAATAGATACTAAAATTATAATGAAAAAAAGATTCCGAGGTATTCTCATGAGCCTAAAAATTACCTTTAGACATAAATGGAGTACAATCTCTAAATCTCTATTCATTGAATAGGTGTTTCCACCTAAATTCTTGTCTATTATGAATAAAGAATCTATTCTTAACACTGATCATCTTATATCTTTTTCAAATGAAGAAATGAAAGCATACATCTATAAGCTACAAGATGATTTGCAATCAAAATTAAACACTGGTCTTTCCATTGATGATATTCTTGATATAGAAGATCCTTTTGAAGCATTAGAGCCAATTTTACCTATAGAAGTTTATCCCATCCTTGTATTGGCCATGATAAATAATATTCGCTCGGAAACCGTTATGGATGCAATATTGAAAGGTTTAGTTACTGGCGTGAAATCTTACCAAGAATCTAAACGTTCGTAGTTCATATGAGATTTTTTATAATTTTTTTATTTTCATTCATAACAATTTTTAGTCAGACTCATCAAATAAAATCTATTGATATAGCATCCAAAATAAATGGTGTATCAATTAAGATATCTTCCGATTTCATATTAAAGCCCACTCAAGTAACCGGTTGGTTTAACGAGTCAACTTCATGGTATTATATGACTATTCATCAAGCTAATGGTGATACTGCATTTCTAGAATTGACAAAACTAGTCCCCCCCATAAGAGAAGTTGAAGTAATAAATACCGGTGAATCTCTTCAAATTGCTTTTAGAATGAAAATTCCTGTTGAAAATTTTGAATTTTATTTTAATGATGAAGACTCTGAACTTATTGCAGCTCTTAGATTCCCTCTTTCAGATGTTATTAGCTCATTAGAAGTAGATCAATCTGATCTAAAAAGTAGTATTATATATAAAACTAGAAATAAGCCTATTTGGTTAAAAGTGCTTTATTTTGCTGGTATTGGTTTAACAACCTCTGGTTTATTTGCAGATGAAGGACAAAATAGGTTCAACACACCAATTGGTATGGGCATGATTGTAATCGCATACGTTTATGAAAATTTTATTTTTTCTAAGAAAAAGTGAAAGAACTACTACCATATTATGCTTGGTTTTATGTACTAGGAATATTTCTAATGTCTCTTTTTATACGTTTTTATTTAAATAAAAAAAATATTAGATCAAAGGATTCTAAAAAATGAATCGTTTTATCTTATATGCTTTATTACTTTCAAAATTAATTAGTCAAGAATTAAGTCAATCTTTATTAACAGTTATAGACACATCATTAATTAAAAATAATCTACGTTATCATCTTACCCCATTACTACTAGATATAGCTAAAAATGGTAAAAGCTTTAGTGTAGAAAAAAAATATGAACTTCAAAAATGGGGATTTGATTTTAATTCACCACTAGTTTCTAGAAGCAGCACTAAACGTTCCGAATCTGATGGTTTAGATGAAAATTATGATATTGGTATAATTCGTCTTCACTACACAACCAGTGGATATCATGCCGTTAATAATTCTGATGTAAATGGAAATAATATACCAGATTACATTGATTCAGTTGCAATTGTTTTTAATAATGTTACTAATACACTGCATAATGAAATGGGCTATTTATTACCACCAAGCGATGACTACTATACTTCAACAAGAGATAATGGTGGATCAGAACATTATGATGTTTATTTAAGAAATCTTTCTTCAAGATACTATGGATATGTTCAACCTGAAGAATTTGCTCAAGGCAATGGTGATAATGAACAATCCAATACTTTTAAAGAATTAAATGCATTCACAAGTTATATGGCTATACGAAATAACTATAAAAACTTTCCATTAGAAGAATTAAACAATATTAAAGTAACAATAGCACATGAATATTATCATGCTATTCAATTTGGTTATGATGGTTGGGAAAAACCTTGGCTTCTTGAATCTTCAGCTGTGTGGATGGAAGAAGAAATTTATGATGAAATAAACGATTGCTATCAATACATGGAAGAATGGTTCAATTTCCCCCATCGTTCATTAGATGAAAGTAGCTATCATTGGTATGGCTCATTCATCTTTTTTGAATATATAGAACAACATATGGGTGGTATTAGTATTATTCGCGAAATATTAAATCAGTCTGCTATTTCAGATAGTCGTGAAATAGATGGTTCTCACTTAGCCATTGATAAAGCTTTAAATAAACTTGACTATTCATTTCAACAAGCTTTAAATGGAATGTCAATTGCAAATTTTATAATGTCTTCAAAATCTAACGCTAGAAATTTTTCATACGAAGAAGCCGATTCATATCCAGTTAATGGGCCAGCAATTTTACAAAAAGTGAACTTTCAATCAGGCAATGTAGATACAATTAAGTCTATAAGCCTTTCAAGGTTTGGTAGTGAATATATTCAAATATTTACTGAGACCCCTGTACAAATCGATTTAGAAAGTTTAAGTGGTTCTTTCTCTGATATTCAAATGAATTCAATTATTTTAAAAAACGATGATTCTTATTTAATTTTATCAACACCCTCAATTAATATTGACCCCTTAAATGTAAAGTCGATTCATTTATCAATTGTAAGTCAAGATTCTCTAATTAATAATTGGGACTATAACTTAATTTTACGTGATGGTGAATCAGGTACTAATTCGAATGTTCCAATGGACTTCAACCTGAAAAACCCATATCCAAATCCTTTTAATGGATCAGTTAAATTTTCACTTTATATGCTGAGGAGTACAAATATAACAATTGATATATTTGATATCACAGGTAGAAAAGTTAATAGGTTATATAATGATAGATTAGGATCAGGCAATCATAGTTTTACATGGAACGGGAAAGATATTTCAAAGAATAAATTAGCATCTGGAATTTATTACATAAAAGTAGCAACTAAGATGAATCAAGAGTGGAAAACAGTCACCTTAGTCAAATAAATATCAATTTTATAGATAAAAGATAATTAGAAGCATCCTTTAAAAAAGGAAAATCCAAAGTAAGGAATTATTAAATATAATAATGAATCACGTATAAGATAATAAGTAAAGAAAAAAAATATAACCTGCCAGCCTTTTTTTTTAAGAAGAAGCTTATAACCACCTTCACTTTTAATATTCGACCATTCTTTGATGAATTTAGGACGGTATAAAGACATTAATTTTTAGGTTTAATCCTTCCGTATTTTAAATTTTCATACTTTTCCCAAATAGTCTCACCGGAAGCTTGTTGAAAACGAAAAGCAAATGATAGAGCATCATCAAATGTATTACCAGAAAATTCTTGATGACTATAATATTCATCAATCCATCCTATGAACTCTTGCATTCCAGTTTGATCTACTTGATCAAAAATTCCATATATCATTTCAGCTTTATTATCAAAGTACCATGTGGTTACTGAATCATAACCTAAGTCTTTAATCATTTTTTGATGAGTATCGTAGACTTGCGTAAGGTAAGAAAATAAAAAAATTTCTTTTTCTTTTTTATCAAGAGTCTTCCAATAAACGGCTATAGCATTTGGTAAGGGTTCAGCTTTGTTTTCTTGAGCACTTAAAAGCAACATCGTGCAAATCAATGTTAATATTAGTTTCATACTAGTCTTCTTGTTTTGATGTTTCAAATTCAGCTATCATTTCTTCAAGCTTATCTATGGCCTTATCTTCAGAAACCTTGCCACGATTTTCACCCTGATAATACAAATGTCCAGAACCTTTACCAAATGCGATTCCTAAATCTGTATGAGTAGCTTCACCTGGTCCATTTACAGCACATCCCATTAAAGCTAATGTCATTGGTGTTTTTATATTTTGAAGTTTATCTTCCATTTCACCCGCAATTTTAAACAGATCTACTTCTAATCTACCACATGTTGGACAAGCAACTATTGTTACACCTTTACTCGCTAAGCCAAGTGATTTTAAAATTTCAAAACCTACTCTTACTTCCTCAACAGGATCATCTGTTAAACTTACACGGATTGTATCACCAATCCCGTTTGCTAATAACGCACCAATACCCACAGATGATTTAACTGATCCAGATTTTGTTGGACCAGCTTCTGTAACGCCTAAATGAAGTGGGTAATCAAATTGTTTTGAAAATAATTCATAAGAATCCATCATAAGATTCACATCAGAAGCTTTAAGTGAAACAATAATATCCTCAAAATCATGTTCTTTGCAAATATCTATATGCCTTGAGGCACTTTCAACCATTGCTTCAGCAGTTGGAAAACCGTATTTATCAATTAAATCTTTTTCAAGACTGCCAGCATTGACACCAATTCTAATTGGAATATTTGCGCCTTTAACTTTATCAAGTACTTCTTTTACACGTTTCTTACCACCAATATTACCTGGATTAATTCGAATTTTATCGGCACCAGCATCTACTGACTCTAGGGCCATACGATAATTAAAATGAATATCAGCTACAAGTGGAACATTCATTTCCTTTTTAATCTCATATAATGCATTGGCTGCTGGTTGATCAGGAACAGTTATTCTAATTATTTGACATCCTGCTTCTTCAAGTCTTTCAACTTCTTTTAATGTTGCTTTAACATCATGCGTTTTAGTAGTGGTCATTGATTGAACTGTTATTGCATGTTCACCACCAACAATAATGTCTCCAACTTTAACTTCTTTTGTTTTTTTACGATTGATCATTAGTTTTATAACTGTAAAATTACTACAAGCTAACCTTCAAAAGGATCCTTCAAATATTTTTTAGATAAAATTATTACATGAGAAAAATTATCTAAATTTATACATTTTCTATAATATTTTCGAGCTTTTACCCTCTCCCCTCTTTTGTCCATTATCTTTGCTTTTAAAAAATAAGCTTCTCCAAGAAATGCATCGAGTTCAGCAGCATAATAATTGATACACTTATCTAAGTTTTGAAGTGATTTTTTATCATCTCCTATTAAATAATAATAATACCCCCAAAGATAATCTAAATATGAGCCAAAACCTTCACGATGTCTTGCCCTCTGTTTAAAAAGTGATTTATCTAAATCATCTAATATAATTTTTGATAATTCTAGATCTTTATTTTGTAATAGACTAACAGCATAATGAATTTTATAATCATAATTATTTGGAAATTCATCAATGAGTCTTTTACTAACTTCTAAGCCTCTATCTATA
>CAJJBS010000150.1 GCA_905182385.1 Fidelibacterota bacterium TCS55 | reverse complement strand
GTGATAAAAGAAAACCAAATAATGAATCTTTTTTAGAAAACCCAAATAATAAAAGGTTATTAGTATTTACAATAGCAGGTTTAGCTGGAGCATCATATCTCTCTAATATAGCAGGCTATAATAAATCAATTGATGGATCAAAAATAGACCCTCAAGCTTATAATGATCATATCTCTAGTGCTAATAAGTCTAAAAATGAAGCAAATTTATCATTAGTAGTTATGATTACTTCTATAGTTTACGCTTACTATGATGGTTTATTAAATTTTGGAAATAAATAACTAATATAAATAAAATATTTACTGAATTTTCGGTTCAATTCTTGTTCTAATAATCCATGCGGACGCATATCCTTTTTTAATTATTTCTTTCCTGAATTTTTCTGCTTTATTTCTATCAATAAAATTTCCAACTCTTACTTTATAATTAGGCGCTTCAAACGTTATATATATACTTTGATTTAATATAGCTAATAGATTTTTTTTAAGCTGTTCAGCATTTACTAATTCTTTAGTCGCCAGCAGTTGAACACGAAACCCTTCAATAATAAATTGTGTTGTGTCTATTGAAATATTATTATCCATAATATTTTCAGAATTTAATGGAGAAGTTATAAGTGGCCAATTTGGCTCTGGGTCAATTAATTGATCTGGTTCAAAATCAATCTTATTATCTTGAGCTATTAACAACGTTGAAAATAAAAAAAACAATATTATCATAATTTTCTCATATTTTTATTTTTTATCCATCCCTTTTTACCATCAAGTAGTATAATTTCATACCAATCTGGTTCGGATATACTAATTTTCGTTTTAGTTCCTTCATGAATTCGAAATATAATATTCTCACCTCTTTCTATTGGTGCTGAACGAACATTGACTGATGAAGTTATAATTATTCCTTCATTAATCTCTGAAATACTAAAATATTTATCGAATGAAATAAGTATTAAACATGCTAAGGCTATTATTATCGTATAATTAAATATAGTTTTTATCATTTTATATACAAATAAATATGCATTCACTAAATAAAAAATGGAAATAGAAAAAAATAATAGGCCACTAAAGATAATTATATCTAGAATAGTTATTTTATTTAAAACTGATTTATATAATGAGAATATTAAGAAAAAATCAGGTTGAATAATTTTATCTTTTAATTGAGATCGTACGAAATTTAAATTATAAATAATATCTTGATCTCTGGGTGAAATTGAATAAGCCTTTTCATACGCCCAAACTGCATTACCTAATTCACTGGTTCTATAGTAACTGTTACCTAGATTTAAGTATAAATACTCATGGGTAAAATTTTCTTCTAATTGTTCGAAGCAAATAACTGCCTTTTTATATTGCTGATTTTCATAATAATAATTACCTAATTGAAATAAAGAATCACCAACTTGAGATAATGATAATGAAATGAAAACTAAATTAGCAATTAAAAATTTCAAGCTAATGCCTTATCGATTTTCTTAAGTATATCTATTGACTCTTGTTGCAAAGAACTAATTTGAATATTTGCATCTGGACCAAACCTTCCAGCATCACAGACTTTCATCAAATATAACACCTCTTTTAACAGTGATTTTGAAATATAATCTTGGAGTACAGATTCTATCATTAGTGGATCTAAATTTTCTGATGATAAAAATAATTTTGATTGAAAATATTTATAAATCACATTTGAAGTTAAAGCAAATGGGTCATTTGATCTTTTTAATAGTTGATTAATCGCAATTTTAAGTGCTCTTTTTGATTGTCTTTGGCTAAACGTTGACAATCTATTATCTTTAAATTTTGAAATCGTAGCTGGAAAAATAAATAAGGTTGCAGCTATTAGATAGCTAGTCCAAACCCAAATTGGAATTGACTTTGCACCTTTTGAATAAAGTGAAGGAGTTGAAATTTTAATATGTCTAATATCGTCACCTAATAGAGAAACGTACTCTTTGTTAAATTTTGTTGACGCAATATCTTTTGTATTGCCCGGATTAATAATCAATGGAACTGATTTTGACCTTGCAGTAATAAATTTATCTATAGTAGGATCAAAATATGTCAGTGAAATGGGCTCTAATATAAACTTTCCAGATATTCTTGGAATTAAAATATATTCAAAGTTTTGTTCTCCTGTTATATCATCTCTGAATTCATTCCTTTTAAATGAAGAAGTTGGTGGAAAAACTTCCATATTTTGTGGAAAATTTATACTATTAATATTGAATTGATTTAGGTTTCCAGTCCCTTTAAGTTTTACTTTAAAAGTAATAGCTTCATTAATTTTAACTACTGGAGTATCTACCATAGAACTAATTTCAAATTTACCAACTGCACCACTAAAATCTGATGGAGGAGAAATTGGATATTTAACAACTTTAATATTTATTGAGTCAGACTGAATGAATTGACGTTGCGTCTCTCTGAACATTGAATTGAAGAAAGCTTCATTGAAAGGATTCTTTAATTTTTCACGAGAGGGTATTTCGACATTACATATTGCTGTCATTGGAGCAATAACTAAGTTTCCAGATTTAGTTGGAAATAATGCTGATTTATAAAGAGTTGCTACTTTATAATCAATACCATTTATTTTAGTATTATTAAATCGTACACTTTGTGCAGCACGTAAATCTTCATTCCAGAAACCAATACTTTTTGGATATTCAATATCTTCAATTGATAAATTAAGTCGTGTAAATAAACGATAAGTAACTGTTATTTGTTCTCCTGGGTAAGCCTGTTCTTTATCTGCTTTTGCTTCAATAAAAAGGTTTGCCATTTGAGCTCGGCCAGCTCCTTTATCTACTGTAATACCAATTGGATTAGTGCGGAAAATATTTTTTTCAACATTAACATTAAGACTAGGTATATTAATTTTCCCACCTTTCTTAGCGAGTAATGTCCATGTTAAACTTCTCGAGCTAGTCATAGAACCATTAATCCATTGAATATTTGTCTGTTGAGCTGGTCCACTTATAATTTTAAAATCTTTTAATATTGGTGAGATATCTACAGTCGGTGTAGCATCTGCATTAGTAGCTACTATTTTAAAACCTAGAGTCTCATTCTGCGATATACGATTTGCATCAACAGATGCGTTAACTATAGTTTGCGATAGAGAAAAACTGAAAAATAATAGTAATAAAAAAATAGATTTATTGATTTTTTTAATCATTACCAATCTTTAGCTAGCTTACGCGATTTCGAACGAGAGATTTGTTTCTTTTGCATAATTTTTTCATCTTGCTTTAACGCGTTTAATATACTTTCAGCTTGTTTTAAATCTTGTTCTTTCTGTTCTTGTTCTTTCTGTTCTTGTTCTTTCTGTTCTTGTTCTTTCTGTTCTTGTTCTTTCTGTTCTTGTTCTTTCTGTTCTTGTTCTTTCTGTTCTTGTTCTTTCTGTTCTTGTTCTTTCTGTTCTTGTTCT
>CAJJBS010000149.1 GCA_905182385.1 Fidelibacterota bacterium TCS55 | reverse complement strand
TGATAATACATTTACTATTATGGAAGATTTTTCAAATGTAGCTTTTCGCGCTGTATATAATTTTTAATAAATGAAAAACATTAATTTTAAAATTAAATTGTTAGGTAAAAAACAATTAGTTGATTTTATAAAATTATTATCTTTAATCATTACAATTTCATTTCCAACATATAATATGGGTCAAGAGACTGGCTTATCCATTATTAAAAAAATGGATGAATTAAAAAAGCCTTCCGATAGTGAGACTATAATGAAAATGACTTTAGTCTCCACAAAAGGAAATAAAGAAAGAAGTCGTTCACGAGTACTTACTACAATTGAAAAAAAATATGATGATGGTATCTATAAAATGAAATCACTTTTAAAATTTTCAGAACCAAAAGAAGTAAATGGAACGGCTTTTTTAACCTGGAATAGATTAGATGCGAAATATGATGATCAATGGTTGTACCTACCTGCTTTAAGGAAAGTAAAAAGAATACGTGCAAAAGATAAAGAACGAAGTTTTATGGGAACAGACTTCAGTTATGAAGACCTTTCTGGACGTGATTTAGAGTCTGATAGTTATGAACTTTTGGGTGAAGATATTATTTATGGTACACAATGTTATAAGATCAATGCGATCCCCATTGAAAAAAAAACACAGTATGGTTCGAGAGTGATTTGGGTAGATAAAAAAAATTATTTAATGAAAAGGATAGAGTTTTATAATAAAAAGAATGAGCAGCTCAAAATATTAGATATCCCTGATCATGTTAAGAATGGTGAGTATTGGACTCAAACAAAATTAGTGATGAAAAATTTAAAGAATGGACACAGAACAGAATTAGATATAATTAAAGTAAGCTATGACCAAGGTCTTAAAGATAATGTGTTTACAGAAAGTTATCTAAAACGAAACTAAAGTTTTCCTATGCCATATTTAGTGATATCACCATTTACTAAATATATAACATCTTCCGCAATATTAGTTGTGTGATCTGCAGCCCGTTTAAATTCATTTTTATTAACAATATGACCTAACGAAACAATAGTATTGGTCACGCTTGTTCCAATATTTGCGCCCATTATATAAGGATTGGCTGCGGAAACTGCTAATATAGGATCGTCACCAAAAGTGCCAGCTGCAACCATACCGACAACTAAGGGGGTAGTAGTGGAAGAGCTTTGTATTAGACTGGTTGCTAGAATTCCTATAAATAAACCAATTAAAGGAGCGGCAGAGTTAGAGAGAAGCTCTTCAGCGAGACCTATTGAAAATACTTGGTTAAGATAATCAAGTAAATTTATTTAAAGAAAACATTCTCATCAAACGGTTTTTAATTACGTAACGGTTTGCCTTTTTTGAGCATAAATCTAATTCTATCTTGTGATAGTTTTTCTCCGGCTAATGAGACAAATGCTTCACGCTCAATATCTAGGAGGTATTGCTCATCCACTGATTTAGTAAGACCAGCTTTATCACCGCCAGTAAGAACAAACGCTAATTTTTTAGCAATAAATTCGTCGTGTTCTGATATTTTACCTTGAGCTTTAAATCCTTTCAGAGCCATCGCCATAGCAGTTCTACCACCGGCTCCAGGTAATTTCAGGTCATCTCTATATTGCGGAGGAGTATAGTCATTACCCACTAATTCTAAGGCTTTTTGTTTTGCCATCCAAATGCGTTGATCGTTATTCAATACAATTGTATCTGTCTTAAGAAGGTATCCTAAATATTTAGCTTCTTCACCACTTGTAGCAACTTTGGCAAATCCAATAGTTTCAAAGGCTTTTTGTGCTACTTGAAAAGAATTCATTCTGCCTCTACCACTATTTTCCATCAAATTTAGAATCATACGCAAGTTACCCCCAGCTCCTGGAATTAAACCTACTCCAACTTCAACTAAACCTACATAAAGTTCTCCCGCAGCAACACGATGAGCTGCAGGACCGATCAATTCAAATCCTCCACCTAAAGTAAGGTGGTGAGGAGCAGCTATAATTGGGGCTTTTGAAAATCGAATGCGTTGAGTAAGATCTTGTATTTGCTTTACTGCATTTTCTAGCTTATCAAATTCACCAGCTTCGCAAACTTGAATAATACTTGCTAAATTAGCACCAGCACAAAAATTTGGTCCTTGGTGGCCAATAACCATAGCTTTGTATTCTCCAGCATCAAGAAGATCAATTCCATCATTTATAGTTTGGGCGAGTGATCCATCAATTGGATTTAATGTGGGTTGCAAGACGGAATGAAATTGGACATTTAATACTCCATCTCCCAAGTTAATAAGGCTCGCACTCCAATCTTTCTTGATTACATTTCCACCTGTTTTATGTAGATTGAGATTGATTGATTTATCATTTGGTTCTTGAATTTTCATAGAAGATGATTCAATATCAAAATAATTCAATTGCCCATCTTTCTTCTCATAGAAATTAAAATGCCCTGAATTAAGCATCTCCTCTACCCATTCAGGCACTTTTTTCCCATCTGCTTCCATCTTTAAAACAGATTCAGAAACACCAATTGCATCCCAAACTTCAAAAGGACCCATGTCCCAACCAAATCCCCATTTCATTGCATTATCAATATTTATTATGTCATCACTGATTTCAGGAATTCTATTTGCAGAATAGATTAATGACTTAGAAAGAACTTCCCAGAAAAACCTTCCTCCTTTATCGTCACTATAGACCATAGCTTTTATTTTTTCTTCAGTCGATTGTCTATCTTTAGCAATACGAAAGCCATCAAAGCGGACTTTTTTTTGTGGCCCGTATTCGCCTGTTTTTAAATCAAGGGAAAGAATTCCATCCTCTGTCTTTTTATAAAAACCAGCTTTTGTTTTAGCACCAAGATTTCCATCATTCACTAGTTTTTGTAGAAAATCAGGAATTTTAAATTGTTCTCTTTCATCATCATTAAGGTTCTTATAAGAAGTGTTAGATACATTAACCATAGTATCAAGACCAACGACATCAGCGGTTCTAAATGTAGCACTTTTAGGGCGCCCAACAACTGTACCAGTAAGTTTATCCACTTCTTCAACCGTTAATCCATGCTCAATAGCAGTATTCATAGTGACAGCCATACCATAAATACCAATTCTATTACCAATAAAATTAGGTGTGTCTTTAGCATGAACAATACCTTTACCGAGTATATCTTCACCTAATCGAGCAATTTCATTATAAACGTTAATTTCTGTGTTCTGACCTTTTACTAATTCTAACAAGTGCATATAACGAGGTGGATTAAAAAAGTGGGTAATCATAAATCTTTTTTTAAGCGTATCTGGAAGTACTTTAGTGAGCTCTTCCAAAGGTATTCCAGAGGTATTAGAAGTAAGAATAACTGATTCCTTTAAGTGAGGAAGAATATTCATATAAACTGCATGTTTTATATCTAAGCGCTCTGCCACTGCTTCAATAACAAGATCTACATCACTAAGTTTTTCAACATGATCCTCATAATTACAAGGCGATACTAATTCTGCATTTTTTGGTTTATATAAGGGAGCAGGTTTATGTTTGGTGAGGCCATCGACTCCTTTTTGTGCTAGTTCTTGGTTTATATCAAATAGTAGAGCAGTTATTCCCGCATTAGCGAAATGTCCAGCAATTTGAGCACCCATTACACCTGCACCAAGGATAGCTACTTTTTCAAAATTATTATTCATAATGTCCTCAAAACTCCATTTAATTAAATTGAGTTATGTAACGATACATGACCCAAAAGTGGCTGGCACTGCCTGCAAGAACAAACAAATGCCATATTTCATGATAACCAAAGCCCTGTCTAGGTGATTCTTGTTTATCTAAAGAATAAAAGATTACACCGCCAGAATAGAATAAACCGCCTGCGAGTAGCCAAACTAAGGCACCTGTTTGAAGCGCTAGAATTAATGGCCAAACTGCAATTAAAGAAATCCAACCCATAAACACATAATAAACAGTGGAAAACCAGTCTGGTAATTTGAATTGGAATAACTTCCATAATATTCCAAACAAGGCTAATCCCCAAATTACACCAAATAAACTCCATCCCCATGGACCACGTAATGGGACCAAGCAAATAGGTGTATATGTCGATGCAATTAGAACATAAATCATTATGTGGTCAAACTGTTTCAGGAATAACTCTGCTCGTCCAGAAACAGGAATCCAATGATAGAGAGTACTTGCGGTGTAGAGGAGGACAAGACCGGACCCGAAAATTGAAAAAGTAACAACCTTCCATGGATCAAATGGATTAATAGATTCAATGATCAAAAGAATGAGGCCGACAATAGATAAAATGGCGCCAATCATGTGAGTTAATCCACTCATTGGGTCTTTTAATATTCTATTCAATATTAGTTACCGCTTTATGATTGTAGCTATTCCTTGACCAGTACCGATACACATTGTCGCCAAACCAATGTGTTTATCCTTTTGTTCCATTACATTAATGAGAGTACCTATTATTCGGGCTCCAGAACATCCAAGAGGATGGCCCAGTGCGATTGCACCACCATTAAGATTTATTTTGCTAGGGTCCCAACCACCTTCATTGATTACGTAGAGTGATTGGGCAGCAAAAGCTTCATTAAGCTCAATAATTTCGATGTCATCCAAAGTGAGATTAGCTTTTTTTAATGCTTTATTTGTTGCTGGGAGTGGGCCCATACCCATACGTGTCCAGTCAACACCTGCAACAGCACGAGAAACAATTTCAGCTCGAATTGTAAGACCATTCTCTTTGGCAAAAGATTTAGATGTTACTAGTAAAGCAGCAGCACCTAATGATAAAGGGCTACTTGTTGCAGCGGTAACTGAACCTCCTTCAACGAAAGCAGGGTTTAAACTTTTGATTTTTTCTAGATCGGGTTCGCGAGGACCTTCATCTTTAGAAACGGTAATTTCGCCATACATATCAATTGGAATTACTTCATTATCGAATTTGCCGGCTTCCCAAGCTGCTAATGCTTTTTTATGAGAGTTGATTGCAAAATCTTCTTGAGATTCTCTTGAAATATTTCCATCATTTGCTAGGTTCTCAGCTGTTTCTCCCATCCCGATATAATATTCTTGCTCAGCTAGTTCAGGATGAAAATCAGGTGCAAACCCACCAGGAGGGATTGAAAACATATCCTCTAAACCAGCAGCGATACCTACTTCTATATCGCCACACTCAATAGATGTACTTACTTGGTGAAGTGCGTCCATGGCTGAGCCACAGAAACGATTTACTACTTTTGCTGGAACTGATTGAGGTAATCCTGCAAGAGCTACTACAGAGCGTGCAATAAGCATTCCTTGAGGACCTTCAGGGAATGCGCACCCCATTATCAAATCTTCAACTTGATTTGAGTTTATTTTTTTATTTCTACTCATAAGACCTTTGACTACTTTAGCGGCTAAATCATCAGGGCGTATTCCAACCATTTCTCCATTTTTCATACCTATTGGGGATCGAGTGGCATCAATTATTACTGCTTTATTTTCCATTATTATCTCCTAATAAGGGTATTTATTATTTTTATAAACATAGTTAGCGATATTTCTTTTTAATCTGATAACATTTGTTGATAATCTTATTCGAGATTCAAATTCATTAACTTTTTGATCTATATGAGGGGACTGTTCTCCCTCATTAATAGCATTTTTTGCTGTATGAAGTTGAGAAATAAGACGATTCGCCATTTCACTTGTAAAGGTCTTAGCAATATCTACAACAGTTGGTTCTGGTAAATTACTATCCATAATCTTACAAGCACGGACCACTGTACTCTCCGCAGCGTAAATATCCATAAAACTATCTGCGAATATTTCAGTTAATTGTTGTTCGTGTTTTAGATCTTGACCATACTTACATAATGCTTCATTAAAAATAAAAAGGACAAAGCGTTTTGCTATTTCTATTATTTGACATTCTGTTGATAGTATTTGATTATCAAGTTCTAATTTACCACTAGACATAAAAGCATCTATTTCAAGTATAGCTTCTCGAATAGGCAATTCTTCCATTAGAGCTTTTTTTATCATAAATCCTGCGATGATTTGACGATTAACTTCATTTGTCCCTTCCCATATTTGATTAATTCGATCATCTCGATATGCTCCAGCAAGCGGATATTCTTCTAAAAAACCATAACCACCTAGAATTTGTAGTCCCTCGTCAATAACATTATGACTGGTATCGCTTCCATATACTTTTGCCATGGAGGTTTCAATAGCAAATTTTTCCATAGCTTCACCCATTTGTATATAATAATTATCATCTTTTTCATCTAAAAGGTCAATCTCAGATTGAATAAGTCCTACTGTGCGATAAAGCATACTATCAGTTACATATGTTCGAATAGTCATATCTGCAATTTTTTTTGTGATGGCATCTAATTTAGAAATAGGTTGTCCAAAGGCACGTCTCTCTTTAGCATAAGGAGTTACACCATTGATAACCATTTTTGAACCACCTAAGGTGGAGGCACCAAGTTTTAATCGTCCAATATTTAGGCAATTAAATGCAATATTGGCTCCTTCACCTACTTTAAATAGTAGATTCTTGACTGGGATTTTTGCATCTTCAAATATGAGAGCTGTCGTTGAAGATCCTTTCATTCCAAGTTTTTTTTCCTCTTCACCAACAGAGAATCCTTCTGTTCCTCTTTCAACTATAAATGCACTGAATTTATCACCCTCAAATTGTGCAAAAACAGTATAAACATCTGACCATTTCCCATTAGATATGAAAATCTTTTCGCCGTTGAGTATATAGTGTTCACCATCTTTGGAAAGTACAGCGCTTGTTTTTCCATGTGTTGCATCTGAACCAGCGGATGGTTCAGTTAATCCATATGCGCATAATATTTCACCCGTTACTATTTTAGGAAGATATTTTTGTTTTTGCTCTTCAGTTCCAAACCAAACAATCGGGAGGGAACCAATTCCTGTTTGTACAGACCATGTAACAGCAAAAGAGGGAGATTGAACTAAAGCTTCGGCAACAATTATTGTGGTAATTTTATCTAAATTAATTCCTCCATATATTTCGGGAACATCAATGCCTAAAAGTCCCAATGTGCCCATTTCTTTAATCAGTGACTTTACCAAATTAGGATTGTAATCTTCTATTCCTTCTTTCTGTGCTAATATTTTTTCTCGATCAAATTCCATGACCAATTTATATATATCATTATGTTCTTCAGAGAAGTCCTCTCTTGAATAAACATTCGCCATGGAAATTGGCTCCACTAAAAAGTGGCCTCCTGTTTTTGATTTATTCTTTATTTTGTTCATCATAATACTTTCTTATTTCTTCTTTAATATACCAGCTAGTATAAATTCAGTAATTGTTTGAATATATTCTCTAGCTTTAACTCCATGAGGTTCAAATAGAGTAAACCAATTAATGGATTCAATATTTAGCATGATTGACATTGCAGTAATTCTTAGGTTTACTTTTTTAAAATCACCATCGTTAACTCCTTTTGAAATAATTTTTTCAAGTACTTCAAGAAAATGTGAATATACTTTTTGCAACTTTTTTTTAAAATCAGTATCTTGCTGGGCAATTGTCCAAAATTCAGTTAAAGCTTTGAATGGATCAGGATCAGATTCATATTGATCAATAAAATAATTGAAAAGCGATTTCAATTGCTTAGGAGCAGGTTTGGTTGTCTCAGCCAAATGATTAATCGTTACACTATATTTAGTGACCCAAAAATTAACTAGGTCTAAATATATTTCTTTTTTTGATTTATAATACCAATAAAGTGCGCCCTTGCTTAGCTGAGATTCTTTAACAATATCATCCATTCTAGAATGCTCATATCCATTACGTATAAGGACGGTTAATGCTGCATGCAGTATTTGATCTTTTCTCTTATCTTGCTTCTTTTGATCCATTTATAAACCGACTGGTCGGTCTATTTTACATACTTGTTAAAAATTAAGCAAATAATTATTAAAAAATATTTGTGTTCTTAATTAATGTTTTATAATATTATTAATGAGATTTAGTCTCATTATCTGTTTTCAAAGCGTAAAAGCCTTTTAAAGCCTATTGCTGACTTTTAGCAAGCCTATTCTATTCAGAGTCTTTTTAAGGAAAACTAACTTAGTAAATAAACTGATTAAGGTAAATAATGTCAGAACTAATTATTGTTTTTAGAGAAGTGTTAGAAGCCTCGTTAATAGTAGGTATTTTATATACTTATTTAAATCAAACTAATCAAAAAAAATCTATTCCTATACTTTGGCAGGGTGTAATTGCCGCGCTAGTTGCTAGTATTCTTGGATCTTTTTTATTTCAAAAATTAGCAGGTGGTTTTCAAGGTCAAGCGGAAAAACTGTTCGAAGGTTTTGTGATGATAATTGCAGCAGTAATTCTTGGCAGCATGATTGTTTGGATGGCTAAGAATAAAAATATTGCTGAAGACTTAAAAGATAAAGCAGATCAAGCTCTATCAAGTTCTAAGGTTAATTATGGAATATTTGCCTTAGCTTTTATTTCAGTTTTTAGAGAAGGAATTGAAACTATCCTTTTTCTATATGGAGTTATGATGAAAGAAGGGAGTCTTTCAATCTCTCTTTCTTTATTAGGTGCATTTATTGGTGTAGGAATTGGAGTTTTAATTTTTGTTCAAGGCAAAAAAGTTCCTCTAAAAACATTCTTTAACGTAAGCTCTGTATTATTAATATTTGTTGCAGCTGGAATGTTAGCTTATGGTGTACATGAATTAGAGTCAGCTGGTTTAATCCCGAATTATGGAAGAATATGGGATATTAATCCAGTGAAATTATCAGATGGATCTTATCCGCTATTTCATGATAAAGGCCATATTGGTAGTTTATTTAAAGGCTTATTTGGCTATAATGGTGATCCAAGTATGATTGAACTTATCTCCTGGTTCTTAACTGTTACTGGATTAACGGTTATGTGGAATAAATATAAAAATTAAATATTGACTAATTTATATTAGTAATTGTAATATTGATAATGAGAACTAATCTCATTATCAATATTATTAAGGGAAATTTTAAAATGATAAAAAATATAATTATAAGCTTAGTACTTTTTTCATATTCTTTTTTAAGTGCTGGTGAAGTAATAATGGGTTATGTAATTAATAGTGCAAATCAAGAGCCATTGGCCGATGTAAATATTGTAGTATTAAATCAAGAGATTGGCTCATCAACTGATAGTTATGGTTTTTTTCAAATTGAATTACCAGAATTAATTTCTGAAATATTTATTCAAGCATCAGCAGTGGGTTTCTCAAAAGTTGAAAAGAAGATATCTAGAAAAGATTTAAAAAATACTTTAGTTTTTGAATTACAATCAAAAGTTATTGAACTTGATCCTATCAATGTAATTAAGAGTATTTCAAGATTGAACAATGATTTTCTAAGACCTCCTGGATCAATTGACTTAGTAAGTTTTTCAGATTTAAAAAGATATAATGATACAGATATAAATAGAATTTTATCAAGAATCCCAGGTATATATGTGCAAGAAGAAGATGGCTTTGGCTTACGTCCTAATATTGGAATGCGAGGTACCGGAGTTGAAAGAAGTTCTAAAATAAATATTATGGAAGATGGAATCCCAATTTCACCTGCTCCATATGCTTCACCTGCTGCTTATTATTCACCAACAGCCGGAAGAATGCATGCTTTAGAGGCAAGAAAAGGGTCCTCTCAAATAAAGTATGGACCCCACTCAACTGGTGGCTCCATAAATTATGTTTCAACACCAATACCTTCAAATCTTAAATCTAATTTAAATTTATTAGGTGGAACAAATAATGCTTATACAATTAAAGCAAATATAGGGAACTCTAGTCGATCGTTTGGTTACTTGTTTGAAATTCATCATGATGAAAATGATGGTTTTAAAAAATTAGATTTTTTAAATAATAGTACAGGTTACTCTAAAACTGATTTAATGGCAAAATTAAGGTATAAATCAAGCTTAATGAATGTCTTTCCTAATGCAATTGAATTAAAATTTAGTTCAACAAATGAATTAAGTGATGAAACATATTTAGGTTTAACAGAAAATGATTATTCAATAGATCCATATAGGCGATATTCGTCCTCTCAAAATGATCAAATGAAGGCTGACCACATGCAGTTTTCTTTAACTAATTCAATTCAGTTAAATAAAAATTCAAATTTGGCATTAGTACTTTATAGAAATGATTTTAAACGCAATTGGTATAAGCTATCAAAGGTGAATGGAACTTCAATTGGCTCCCTGTTATCAGCGGGTAATTCTCATGAAAGTTATTCATATCTGTCGGCTAAAAATACTGAGAATGATGCCTATCAAATTAAAGCAAACAATAGAAAGTATTATTCTCAAGGAATTCAAATTGTATCTAATCTTAAGTCAAATATTTTTCTTAATCATAATTTAATGATTGGATTAAGAATCCATGAAGATCAAATGGATCGATTCCAAAAAGTAGATAAATATGGTATGCAGAATAGTATCCTTAATCTTACAACAAATGGTCTTTGGGGGGTTGGTTCAAAAAATAATCGTTTAGATAAGGCTAACTCATCAGCCTTTTTTATAGAGGATCAATTTTCATTTCAAAAATTTATTATAACTGCTGGAATAAGATACGAATCTATTGAGCTAAGAAGAAATGACTGGGACGACGATATATCTTTGCAAAATTCAAGTTGGAATGATCCTGAAAGAATTTTAGAACCAACACAAAGAATAAAGACTATTAAAATCTTAGTTCCTGGAGTAGGGTTCATTTACCAGTTAAATCCAAATGTTGAGATTTTAGCAGGAATACATAAAGGCTATTCTCCCCCAGGCCCAGGTAAGGATGAGTCTGAAGATATTAAACCTGAAGAAAGTATTAATTTTGAGACAGGTTTTGTTATAAAAGATGGTTTGAATAAAGTTAAAACAGTATTTTTTAATAATAGTTATTCAAATCTTCTTGGTGATGACACACAATTTGCTGGAGAAGGGTCTTATGAACAGTTTAACGCGGGGAAAGTAAACATAAATGGATTAGAATTTGCGATCAATAGAATTTTTAAAAGAGGTAACTTTTTGGTTCCAGTTGAATTTAATTATACTTACACATCTACTAAATTTCTCTCAACATTTGAAAGTAGTTTTGAGGCATGGGGGTCTGTAAATAAAGGTGATGAATTACCTTATTTGCCAAAACATCAAATGTTTGCTGAGATTGGAGTTATAGCTAGAGATATGCGTTTTTATATGAAATTAAATAATGTAAGTCAAATGAGGACTAAAGCTGGCAGTGGTGATATTGATGATAAATATGCTACTCAAAAGCTTACTCAAATTGATATATCTGGTGAATATAATTTAACCTCACAATCAAATTTGTTTTTTTCTATTAAGAATTTAACAAATTCAAAAGCTATTGTGTCGAGAAGACCTGCAGGTTTAAGGCCAACAATGCCTAAAACTTTTTCAGCAGGTATAAAACTTAACTTTTAAATAAAAATAATTTTGTTTGGTCATATATATATCTTTAGTTTAATTTTCGACTTAAGATTCGAAACATGAAATGCTAAGTTGAAATGATATCTGATAGACAAACAAAAGAACGCGAATTTCGTAAAGAGCAAATTATAAAAGCTGCCTTAACTGTTTTTAAAAATAATGGTATTGAAAAAGCTACGATGGATGAAATTGCAAAAGAGGCAGATTTTGGAAAAGCTACCTTATATTATTATTTTAGTTCTAAAGAAGAAATTTTCATTGAGATATTAAATCGTGGATGGAAAATGATATGGGAATCTATTGAACCAGTTATTCATGATAAAGATAAACCAAAAGATACATTTATAGATGCTCTTAATATTATTGGTAGTCTAGTAAGAAACAATCAATCTCTTTTTGAATTTTTATTTACTGTTCCACAAAAAATGCCAAGTTCCTTGAATGAAGATGCTCATGCTTGGAAAGGTTTCCAAAGAAGAATGTATGGTGTTTTCCAGGGATTACTTGAAGAAGGTATGGCTAAAAAAGAATTTCCTCAAATGCGTTCAGATATTTTGATGCGGGCAATAGGTGGATTATTTCACGGTTTATTTTTTCTAGGTAATGAAAGAAAACCTATGTCTAGGCAAACGATGGAAGAGTTTATAACAACATTTATTGGAAACTACGGTACCACATAGTTTATAATTTCGAACGGGGAAACTAATCTTTAATAATTTTTCATATGTAATTTTAATTCTATTTTCTATTCTTAATGCAAGACAGGATGTAAATAAAAATAAAATATCAGGTTTAGTTATTGACGCAAACAATAGAAGTGGACTATATCAGGCTAATATTATAATTAATAAGGTGGGTGGTACTTCTACAGATCCATATGGAAAATTCACTTTTTCGGGTGAATTTAATTTCCCAGTAGAAGTAACTGCCTCTCATATAGGATTTAAAACTCAAACAAAATTTTTTGATAAAAAAAATATTAATGAAATCAAATTTATTTTGACAAAAGAGTTTATCAAAATGAATGAATTAGTAGTTACTGGAACTCGAACACAAAAATTACATGATAATGTACCTATAGCAACTGAGGTTATATCAAAAGAAGATATTAATAATTCGGGTGCGCAAAGTATTGCAGATCTATTATCTCAAAGAGCAGGAGTTAGTTTGCAAACCTCTGTTGAAGGTGGTTCTGTATTAAATATTCTTGGAATGGATTCAAGGTATATACTTATTTTAATGGATGGGCAACCTATTACGGGTCGCTTTAACAATAGAGTTGCTCTTGATCAAATATTAATTAATAGAGTAAAAAAAGTAGAGATTGTTAAAGGTCCAAATTCATCTCTTTATGGAAGTGAAGCTATGGCTGGGGTGATAAATATAATTACTAAGGATTTAGATAGCTTAGAGTCAATTGATGTTTCTGCTCGATATAACAATACACAAAATAAATTTAAAAATACTGGAATAAAAAATGGCTCTCAAAACTTAAATATCAATGGATACAAACCATTAAATAAAGTAAAAATTAAGTTTAATGCTGATTTAAACCAGATAAAAAATGATAAATCTATTCAATTAATAGAAATTGATAAGCTAGATAAACAAACTCTAGGAGGTGGTCTCGATTGGGAATTTGATGAGAATCAAAGTGTTAGTCTTAATATTCAAATGTATAATCAAAATGAAACAGGTAAATCAAAATTGATGAACACTGACACAAAAATTTTAAGGAATAGTTTTTCTTTAACTCATAATATTTTTACTGAATCTAATTGGAATATTAAACAATCTATTAATTCAAATACTTACTCTCGTAATTATGTCCAGTTAAGACCATGGGGTGACCTTGAAAAAGATGATACAACGAATGAAGATTATTTAGAATATGAGTTACTAGTAAATAAAAGTTTCGGCTCAAATGAAATTACTGCTGGTTTTGAAACATATAATGCTAAATATAAAAGTGACCGTATTCTTTTTGGAACACAAGAGTTAAATAATCAGAGTTTATTTGCACAATATGATATGGATTTTTTAAATCAATTAAGTGCAATTATTGGTTTACGTTTTGATAATTATAGTGAATATAATTCAGTCTTAAGTCCAAGAGTAGGATTTATGTTTAGATTTAAAGAAAACTGGAAACTTAGAAGTTCTTGGGGGCAGGGATTTCGTGCTCCATCATTTATGGAAAGATTTATTGATTGGAATCATGTTCAATTTAATTATTCTGTTGAAGGAAACCCTAATCTAGAGCCTGAAAAATCAGATGGTATTAATATTGGTATTGAATATGTAAATACTTCAAAATATCAAATGAGTTTGATGTTTTATCAAACAAAATTTAAAAATTTGATAGAAGATTTCACTATCAAGCCCGGTTTGTTAAGTTATCAAAATATTGATAAAGCAACTTTTTCTGGTTTAGAATTAATGTGCCAATTAAAAATTTCAGACCAATTTGATAGTAAATGGGGAGTCAATTGGGTAAATAATGTTGATGGGGAAAATAAAACTATCCCTAATACAATTCCTTTGTCACTAACCGGATCTGTTAATTATAAATATCCAAAAAAATCTATCAATTTTTCTATTAATACAAAGTGGGTAGGCTCTTACAGACCTCAAGAATATGACCCAATAAAAGGATTATATGTTTTTTCAGAAAAAAAACTACCAGCTTACAGTTTGATTATGCTAAAAAGTACAATAAAAATTAGTGATTATTTTAATCTAAGTATTGGTCTTAACAATGCAAATAATTATACAAATGATCGTTTTGGTCCGTTTGTAGGACGATCAGCTTATATCGAAATTTCAAGTAAAATAAAAAAAGGGAACAAACAATGAAACAACGACTAATTGGAGTATCAATGTTAATGATGCTACCATTTATTGCTTGTGAAGATAATAAAGCAAATGAAAATGAAAAATCAGCAAATATAATTGAAATAACTACGGATAATGTAAATGATGGTCCTTACTATTTCAATTTTTCTGATGGTGCAATAAATAGTACAAACTGGCATTTATCATACCAAAACTTAGATGCTGGTGGTGGTAATTATATGCCAAGTTTCTTACTAAATAATACGGTGATGTTAAATGTGGATGAAGCGTCAACCTTTGAAGATATTAGTCAAAGTCCAGAGACAAACTTATTTGCTCCGTCAAATGGTAAGCTTGGATATGGTGGAGACAATGAAGTCTTAATTTATGATATGCAATCACATAAAATTAGTGTTTCAGATAGCAACTATATCATTTATGATACTGTCTCTCATAAAGTATTTAAGATTCGTTTTGATGAGTACAGTTCAGGAGTTGTAATCTTTAGATTTGCGGAATTAGCATCTAATTAATAGTTATTTTAACGTAGGTGCGGGAGCGTTTGACATCAGATTTTGAAACTACCTCATTGACCTTTTTCTGCAAGTTTGGTTAGTTTCCGCACTAAACTATTAAAAAAATAGGGCTAATTATTAGCCCTATTTTTTTAACCTACTTTAAATATACTTTATTCTTTTAAAATACCTAATTGACGATACTTCTCCTGATATTTATGATATAGTGTTTTATGTTTATCATTCATATCAATGGTTCTACCTTGAATGTAAGCTTGTAGCACATTCGTTCTAATATCTAACGGATCTCCATTTGAAATGAAAAGAGTTGCATCTTTACCTGGTTCAAGAGAGCCTACTTGTTTGTCGATTCCTATAATCTCAGCAACAGAAAGAGTCACTGACCTCAATGCGATATCTTTTGGAAGACCATAGGCAGCAGCCATTGCTGCATGGTTAGGTAAATTTCTGACGTTATAAGAAGCTCCAGCTGACCCAGATGAGGCAATGCAGAACTGAACTCCAGCTTGATAAAGTAAGGCGGGAGATTTATATGCTTGATCATAATCTTCAAAGCGACGTGATGGTAGTGAAGTAACACTTTCGTAAATAACAGGAACATTATTAGTTTTAAGTAATGTCGTGGTTCTCCATGCGTCTCTTCCTCCAACAATTATAATATTAAGTTGCAGTCTTTTTGACCAAGCTACAGCGGCTTCAATTTGCCTTACTTCATTTGCATGTATGTAAATAGGTAGATTACCATTTACATAATCTAAAAGACTTTCAAGTCGTAAATCTTCATTGTGATACTCTTCTGCCTTACGAGTCTTTGTTTGTCTAAGTTTTGAATAAGCACGACCATTCTCGATTATTTTATCTAAGCTTTTTAAAGCTTTTTGTCTTTGATTAATTTGACGTTTAGCTGGCGTTTGAAAACGTCCTCCTGTTCTTATTTCCATATTAGGCCAATTTATATGTAGTCCACTTGGATGTAAGAGAGTAGCCTCTTCCCATGTCCATCCATCCATCATCATAATTGATGACTGACCGGACACCAAACCAGATCCAGGAGCTACATTTGCTATAAGTACGCCGTTTGATCTTGTGGTTGGAATAATTTTTGAATCAGGATTATAGGCAACATTTGCTCGAACATTTGGATTGAAATCACCTCTTTCAGAATGGTCATTGGTTACAGGAACTGCATTAATTTCAACAAGTCCAATACCGGATACGGCTGCAATTAAACCTGGATAAACATGTTTACCTTGAAGGTCAACTACTTTAGTTCCCACTGAAGGTGATATTTTTTCTGCTATTCGCATTATCTTTCCATTCTCAAATAAAATAGCGCCTTTAATCGTTCCATTTGAGACAGTATGAATAAAACCATTTTTTAATAATATAGGTTGTTTCTGAGGAGGTGCAGGAATCTGGTTATTTGAAAAAATAAAAGAAGAAAATAAAAGTAATACTAATAATTTTTTCATTTTTCTTGTCCTTCATAAGTATAAGATTCAAAAGCATCGCATGAGTCAAAACGGTTACCGCTTTTTCCGTTAGCTTTCATTTCTTCACCTCCATGATCAGGTGATAATAATATCTTTTGAATTAGGTCATTTCTTATTTTTGAATCACGTTCTCTAAGAAACTTATCTTGTTCAATAGAAAAATATTGTTTTCCTTCAAGCCAAGTTTGTTCACATATAGAATAAGAAGATAATGGATGACCTGACCAAATTACAAAGTCAGCATCTTTTCCTTCTTCTAAAGAACCTACATATTTATCTATTTTCAATTGTTTGGCAGGGTTAATAGTAACAAACTTTAATGCTTCTGCTTCTTCAAGACCCCCATACTTGACAGCTTTAGCAGCCTCCAGATTCATCCGTCTTGCTAATTCATCACTATCAGAATTAAATGAAACATTTACTCCAGCATTAGCCATAAGCGTACCATTGTAACCAATTGCATCAACAACTTCATACTTATATGCCCACCAGTCAGAAAACGTTGATGCACCTGCACCATGTTCGGCTAGTCTCTCTGCCACTTTATAACCTTCAAGTACATGTTGAAAAGTAGCAATAGTAAAACCGAAATCTTCAGCTATACGTGTAAGCATAAGAATTTCGTCTTGTCGATAAGAATGTGAATGAAGTAATCGAGTACCTTCCATTATTTCTACTAGAGCATCTAATTCTAGATCACGCCTAGGTGGAATAGAAGAGCGTTGTAGTTTTACATCTTTATTATATATGCTCCATGACTTTTTATAATCACGAGCAGCTGTAAATGCATCTCTTATGACTTGCTCAACACCCATCCTAGTTTCAGGATATCTACCATAAGAACGTTTGCGTTTTACATTCTCTCCAAGTGCAAACTTAATTCCTTGCGGTGCTTCTTTAAATATAAGATCATCTGAAAACTTACCCCATCTAAGTTTCATTACTACATTTTGTCCACCAATTGGGTTTGCTGAACCATGAAGTAAATTAATAGTTGTAAGACCTCCAGCTAAAGCTCTATAGAGTGCTATATCATTAGGATCAATTACATCTCTCATCCTTACTTCAGCTGAAACATTTTGAAAGCCTTCATTAATAGACTCTCCTGCCATATGACTATGAGCATCAATCAACCCTGGGGTAACATGTTTTCCAGTCCCATCAATAATTAAAGCATTTCCCCTAGGTAGTGAAATATTTTTTGCAATTTTTTTTACTTTACCATTTTGAAATAATATATCCCATTCTTTTAAAATACCTTTTGGACCAGATGTCCAAATTGTGGCATCATTAACTAATATAGTCTTTGGATTTGGAAGAGGACTATCTAAACCATAAGCGCCTTCTGGAAAGACTAGACTTAAAGTACTTAATTTCTCTTTATTTGGTTTATTTACTTGTTTTTTATTGCGAGAATTAAATGTAGCTGACCAATAAGATTTAGACCCATCTGCATAAGTTACGGTTCCAGAAGCTATTTCATTTTTTATTGTTCCTTGAAATCGAGAGACTCCAGATTGAATTAAAGTATCGGCTTGAATTGAGAACTTTATACGATCTTCTTCTAAATTATAATTAGATAATTCAATTAATTTATCATCGATTTTAAGATTACCTCCATTATCTAAAATAGTTAAAGTCCAAATATTCTCTCCTTCTGATAAGCGCCATATTCCTTGAGCTTTAACTCTTGGATCTGGCGAAATTTCAAATTTATTACCATCAATCCAGACTTCATTTATCTTTGAATCACTTTCAAAATAATTACCATCGACTACAACAAGATTT
>CAJJBS010000148.1:4396-6819 GCA_905182385.1 Fidelibacterota bacterium TCS55 | reverse complement strand
TATGTTGGAGAAACACCGCTTGAAATTGGTTATTTCACATATCAATTAGATATAGAAGAAAGAAATAATAACATGCACTTATCTATTACTACTACTACCGACTAAATGAAATCCTTCTAGGTCAAATAAAGGATAATAAGGTGGGACACTTAATTGAAGGACACCTTAAATAAAACCTACCTTATCAAACCCCCGTATCCGTGAAGTGAGCCCCTTATATAGGTAAAGGGTCTTACCTAAAAAGATAGTGAGAAACATCACAGATTAGTCTATCAAGTTTCAGTAATTTTGATAAAACTTATTACAAGGAATAATCTAAAATGAAAAAAATACTTTCAATCTCAATATTGCTATTTCTTTTTGCTTGTGAAGATGATAAAGCTGATGAAACTGCGGCTGTAAACTTAGATGGTACTTATAAATTATCCATGGAATCTGCGGATTGTGGTGATGGTGAATTTGATGTTCAATATCTTACAATTGATAATCTAATGGTAAGTAATTGGGATTATGATGGCGATGACTGTGATCAGGGCGATGACTGCTACGATGCAGAAAGTTTCTCTGTAAAAAAAGATGGGGACGGCTTAAGTTTTTCAGAGGGCCCTGATGTCAAGGTGGCGATGACAAGGAATGGGACTAATGGTTTAAAAGTGTCCTTTAGTATGGGGGGTAGTGTTGTCAGTAGTGAAATTTGGGATTATGAATCTTCTGAAATAAAAACTTATTCTCCGATTTGCAATTAATGATTATTTAATAATCTAAGACTATTAAATCTTATTCTTAAAAAGAGCCTCACCTTAGCGTGGGGCTTTTTTGTTTATACTTTTTATATTAATATGCATTGCATAGTACATGGTTTAATATATAATATTGCAATGCACTATAGCGAATTATTATGAAAATTGAAAATACAACAGCACAAATGCGCAAAGGGGTCTTAGAGTTTTGCATTCTGTCTATTCTTAAAAATGGAGAGGCCTATCCTTCGGACATCCTTTCGCGGTTGAAGAAGGCCAAACTCATCGTTGTAGAGGGGACACTCTATCCCCTCCTCACACGGTTAAAAAATTCAAAATACCTGACCTACCGATGGGAAGAATCAAAATCAGGGCCTCCGCGGAAATATTATTCTGTAACAGCGGAAGGCATTGTATTTTTATCGGAGCTGGACGAGTCATGGAAAAATTTGGTCAAGGCAGTTCGATTAACCACAAAAAAAACGTAAAGAACTATGAAGAAATCAAACACAATTAATTTGGGTGGCATCATTTTTCACGTTGATGAAGATGCTTTCACCCAACTCCAAAATTATCTCAATACCATTAGATCCTATTTCTCTAAGTCTGATGGACAAGAAGAAATTATTGCAGATATTGAATCCAGGATTGCCGAAATTTTTCAGGAAAAAAAGATTAGTATAATCACCCTGACTAATGTGGATAATGTGATTGAAATCATGGGAAAGCCCGAAGATTATGACGAGAGTCAAAATGATGAAAAAAATCCAAAACTGCTTGTAAAAGAACAAAAAACACGTAAAGTATTCCGCCATCCCGATGAAAAGATCATAGGAGGTGTTTGTGGAGGACTTGGCGCTTATTTTAATGTGGACCCTCTTTTATTTCGCTTGGGATTCTTATTGACAATGTTTATTGGTGGCTTTGGAATTTTTGTATATCTAATTCTATGGATTATTGCTCCTTTGGCAGATAGGGCATCTGATTATTTGGAAATGCATGGCGAACCTGTTACGGCTGGAACCATTGGCCGGGCTGTGGCTTCAAAAATTGAAGATACGGTTACAAATAAAAATAACCAATCTATCGTACGAAAAATATTGGCTGTCGTAGGTACTATTTTTGGATTTTTTATCGAAGTTTTTAAACGCATTATTATCGTACTGGGTAAAATCATTAAACCCTTGATTGGTATAATTTTTCTCATACTAGGCTTTGCGGCCGCCATTGGTGTATCTTTTTTTATTATTGCGAGTTTTTCTGGAGTTGAACACGAATTTCAAGAAATAACTAATACCTTTAATTCTATTTTAGAGAATTTTCCATTGTACCGGACCTTTGTTTTTCTGGCTCTCATTCTATTTATAGGTATCCCGCTTTTCCAAATAATCTACCTTGGCGTTCGAATGCTTTTTAATATGGTGAAACAATCCAGCGCACTTAAGAGCTCTTTGTTAGGAATATGGGTGGTGGGGCTCACCATAACGATCTTTTTTGGAATTTATGGCATAACACATTTTTCAAAAGACTCCCGAATAGAACAACTGACCACACTAGAGAATGTGAAATCTGACACGTTAAAAATATTTCTGACTTCTCATGATAATTTCTACTGGGATGAAAAGAATTTGAATGTTGTAGAGACAGAAGATGGAGAGCATAAACTTATTTCAAATGTAGAAA
>CAJJBS010000148.1:0-4386 GCA_905182385.1 Fidelibacterota bacterium TCS55 | reverse complement strand
AGTAGCTCGATCACATGATTCTCAGTATCACTTAAAAATTATTAAACGGGCTTCAGCAAGATCCTTCAAAGAGGCAAGAGGTTCTGTAGAGAATATTTTATATCAATACTCTGTAGATTCCGAGCATGTACAATTGGATCAGTATTTTAAAATATCTAGCCATTACCCTTACCAGAAACAGAGTATAGAATTAATTTTATTTGTCCCCACAGGAAAAGCTGTTTATCTGGATGAATCTTTAAAATATTTTATTTACGATATTAAAAACACAACGAATACTCATGATTACAAAATGGTGGGACATAACTGGACCATGGGTGATGACGGTCTGTTTAATGAGTTTTTTAAAAATAAATCATCAATGAATAAAACAAAAAAAATAAAATTCATTGAATTTGGTGACGAAGACGAAGATGCTATGGAAGAATTGGAAATCCAAAAGAAAGTATTAATAGAAAAACAATAGATCTTTTTAATCTATTTAAAGACAACCTTATAAACGAAAGAGAAGATGTATACAAAAGGGAAACTAAAATTATTGGGTATGGTGTTAGCTACTTCCATAGGAATCCTGGGAGCGGGGCCCCTTAAATCTGCAGCAAATTCAGATGCATTGAAATCGCGTGAATTTGTGATTACACGAACAGAAAATTTGATTGTAATTGATGGTGATCTTGATGATAAGGGTTGGAAAAATGCTTCAACCACCAACAATTTTTTAGAATTTCAGCCCGGTGATAATATTAATCCACCTGACGAAACTGAAGTGAAACTGACTTATGACAAAAATTTTCTTTATGTAGCTTTTACAGCCTATTCAGATCCTGATGAAATCCGCGCTTCTTTTCAAAAAAGAGATCAAGCTTGGGGCGATGATTTTGTCGCTATTGTTTTAGATACATATGGTGATGCCAATTCGGCTATAATGATTGGTGCAAATCCATATGGTATTCAAATCGATGCCCTGAACAAGGGAGACAATGAGGATGAATCTTTTGACATTATTTACGAATCAAAAGGAAAGATTACTGAAGAGGGATATCAAGTTGAAATGGCAATTCCATTCTCCAGTTTATCATTTCCAAAAAAAGATATCCAAGAATGGAAAATAACATTTTATCGTAGCCTTCCTCGTGAAATTAGGTCTCAAATTGTTTGGGGCGGGTTTGACCGTTCCAACCCTTGTTGGCTCTGTCAATTAGGCACTTTGAAAGGGATTGAAGGCATTGAACAAAAAGGGCGTATAGAATTTTTACCAACTGTTGTCGGCTCTCAATCTTCAGAATTGGTAGATGGCGCACTTAAAGATAACGATCCATTTGGTGAAGCCTCTTTGGGAATCAAATATAGTTTTAGTTCTGACCGCACCGTAGAAGTCACGGTTAATCCTGATTTTAGCCAGGTGGAAGCAGATGAGGATCAAGTGGATGTAAATACCACATTCGCATTATCCTTTCGTGAAAAACGGCCATTTTTCAATGAAGGGGCTGACCTTATGGATACTTGGATAAATACCATTTATACACGATCCATCAATAACCCCATTGCCGCAGGGCGTATCATAAATCGTGGTCAAAAAAATACTTGGGCATTACTTTCTGCTATGGATGAAAACTCCCCTTATATCATTCCTGGGGAAGAACGCAGTTATTCTGCCATGGGTCAAAAAAGTTTGTCTAATATTTTTCGTTATAAACGGTCATTGAGCGAAGGCAGTTTTATCGGGTTGTTAGGTACGAATCGCCAAATGATTGATAATGAAGGTAGTGGGTCTGTCTTTGGTCTTGATACCCGTTACCGTTTTAATGATATATATCAATTGGAATTTCAAACTGTGTTTAGTCATACTAAAGAGCCAATGGATTCATTGGTTGTTTCTGATGATCGATTTGATGAGGATTATTCTTTCACATTTGATGGTGAATCTTTTACTGGAAATGCAGTAGAAATTGAATTGAGTCGTCAAACCGAAAACTGGAATCTCGAAGCAGGTTATGATCATAAATCACCAGCATTTCGAGCAGAAAATGGATTTATCCAAAGTAATAATAATAAGCGCATTTATATGTCAAGCGTATGGTTCGGATTTCCAAAATCATTTATAACCAAAGCAGTTGGTGGATTTAATACGGGTATTATCAAAAATTATAACGGAGAAATCAAGCGAAAATATATCACCCTATTTGGGAATATCACTTTGCCGCGTCAGTTAAGAATAAATATGTATTACAGCTATGACCCTGTTGAACGATTTAAAAAAACGGATATAGAAGACACCTATTCTTTAGGATTAAATATAAATAGTCAATTTAGTAAATCACTCACATTTAGTGGCGGACTAAATAATGGTGAAAGAATTATACGATCTTTGGATGTGCCAAAAAAAGGAAAAAGTAGTTCTTTATGGGTTCAAAGCGAATTAAAGTTCACAGATAAATTGAAAGTTAGTCCACGCTATGAACAACAACAGATGACCACATTAGATAGAAAAGAAGAATATTATTCCGGATATTTGGCTTCCTTACGTGTCAATTATCAATTCAATGAATCGTTCGGTTTTAAGCTGTTGGGCCAGTATAATGATTTTAGTCATTCATTTACAGTACAACCTTTGTTGACTTACCAAACGAGTCCATTCACCATTTTTTATATAGGATCTTCCCAGAATCAATCGGTGAATACATTATCTATGAATGCGATCAATGATGGCCGATTGAATACCCGTCAATACTTTATGAAATTTCAATATCTATTTGATTAAGTTTATTGGTAGCTTAGGTAAAATCTTCGAATCGCCTTCTTGTCGTATCGAGCTAGATTTAGCCTCGGCTAGCCAATAGCTATTTAACTACTTAAAAAAAGGAACACATAATGAATACAAAAGAAAAACTGGAAATGGCTTGGAAATACCTGGCGCTAATTTTGGTGGCAGGGTTGGGATTCAAATTGATTGATTCACACCATAATTTTATGGTACCGCCATTCTCTTTAAGTAACCATGATAAAAATGGGTTTGTTTTTATCGGTGATCATGATGGGGACATTGCCAAGTTTGGTTCTGCAAAGAAAATGGATGTAAAGGTTGAAAAAGAAATTGTTAACGGTGATACCATCATGAATGTAACTGTGAATGGAAAGCCAGTGGATGCCTCAAAATTCCAGGAAACTGATAATGAAATGAAGTGGACCTCTGAAGATGGTGAAGAACACATAATTATAATTGATGATATGGCTAATGAAGAATCGGATATAGATATACAGAGAAAAAAACGTAAAGTTAAAAAAATAAGGAAGGTTAAGTAACGATGAAAAAGTTAATATTAATTTTATCACTATTTATTTTCACCTCTTGTGCGGCACTTAATTCTGCAAAAGGTGAATTACATTTAGAAATTAATATAACAAAAGGTCAAGAATTACTTGATTTGAAAAAAGCTTTAGAGGCAGGAGCAATTACAGCTACTGAATTTGAATTAATGAAGCAAAGAGTAATTGATGACTATTATATGAAAAAAGCTATTGACGAAAAGGTAAAATTTAAAAGCTTAAAAAATACATGAAACGCCTCTAGGTCAAATAATGGGACCAATGTAAATTGGGTTGAAAAAGCTAGATGGGTAGTTGACGGAAAAGTTTATACCTCTTCAGGTGTAAGTGCTGGAATGGATATGACTTTGAGTTTCCTAAAAGATATTCATGGAGTAAGTATAGCAAGACGTGTTTCTAGTGAAATAGAATATGAATGGATTGTGGATAGTGAAAATGATAGTTTCTACAATGAAGAAAGACTCAGTTAATATGATTTATAATACTTTTTTTTATCGATTAATAATTGTTTCATTCTGTGTGGTTTTTGCGTCTTGCTTTCAAAATAAAAATATTGTCATTCAACACAATCCGATAGAAAAAGAAAATATTATTGATGGTATAGTATGGGAATCTGGTAATTGGAAACCTCATTTGCCTCCAGGTGAGAAGGGAGAGTCTTGGGGCAACCACAGAGCAGTAGTTAAAACTAAATCGTATAGTCGTTTTTTGGGTCTCCGAATAGATTGGCGTCGAAGTGATAATAATCCAAAAGACAAGGCAGTTATTGTGATTGATGCTCAATCTGGAGAACCCATAATAAATGTTTTTCTCAAAGAGATTAATAATGAATTTGGTGAAATTATTTTCGAGCCAAATCAAAAATCAAAATTATATCATATTTATTATTTTCCCTTTGAGTCCACTGGTGGTTATTATCCGAAAATAAATTATTTAGGACCAAAGAGTTTGGCTAATGAAAATTGGTTGAGATCTTTAGGTGAAATCAATGATACATTATTTAATGCACTACCACAGGGCGAAGTGACCGCCATCCAATCTGTGGATAACTTTCATAGT
>CAJJBS010000147.1:19807-20354 GCA_905182385.1 Fidelibacterota bacterium TCS55 | reverse complement strand
AAGCTACTGGCTATGGCTGTGTATACTTCGCAGAAGAAATGCTCAATGCAAAAGATGATTCTTTTAAAGGTAAAACTGTAACAATCTCTGGTTCTGGAAATGTTGCACAGTATGCTACTGAAAAAGTTAATCATCTTGGTGGAAAAGTTATTTCCTTATCTGACTCTGGTGGAACAATTCATGATCCAGAAGGGATTAATGAAGAAAAATTGGCTTTCATTTTAAATTTAAAAAATATAAAACGTGGTCGAATTAAAGAATACACAGATAAGTTTGGTGGTACATATTTAGAGAATGAGCGCCCATGGACTATTCCATGTGATGTCGCATTACCTTGTGCTACCCAAAACGAGATAAATTCTTCAGAAGCTAAAACTTTGGTCAAAAATGGCTGTATAGCAGTTGCTGAAGGTGCAAATATGCCCTCTGAAACAGAAGCTGTTCAAACTTTTTTAGATTCAAAAATTCTTTTTGGTCCTGGAAAAGCAGCTAATGCAGGCGGCGTGGCTGTTTCAGGTTTAGAAATGAGTCAGAACTCAAGCCGTCT
>CAJJBS010000147.1:19025-19797 GCA_905182385.1 Fidelibacterota bacterium TCS55 | reverse complement strand
GACTAGAGAAGAAGTTGATCAAAGATTGCATCAAATTATGAAAAGCATACATTCTTCATGTGTTACTCACGGAAAAACTGATGAATTTACTGACTATGTAAAAGGTGCTAATATTGCAGGGTTTATTAAAGTAGCAGATGCTATGATGGATCAAGGTGTGGTATAATTAAAGACTAGAAAATAATAAATAAAAAGCCCTATTTATTAAAAAGCAGGGTTTTTTATTTATATACCGGAAGCCTCATTTTCATCCATTATTTCTTGAGAAGGCTTAAGAGGTTTAATAATTGACCCGTTTCCTGTTTTACCGTTAATTGTTATAGTAAATGCTTGTTCTAAGCGTATCCACTTTATATACTTTGTTACTGCGACTTCTCTTTGTTCATTGAGCCACTCTAAATCTAAGAAATCTTCTTTCTTGCTATGATTTAGTGTAAAATAGCCAATGCGCATTGAAGTAACATTTTGAAAAAAGTGACTTCCAAATGATGGGTCCACAGGATAATTATTCATACCAAATTCTATAATTACTTTAGCCTTAGATATTTGGTCCCATTCTACAGGTACTCCTAGCCATGGGTCAGCCGAGCCCCATCTGCCAGGACCAATCAGTATAAAATTTTCACCCATAGGCATCTTTTTGTTAATATGTTCAATGTCCTTGGCGATTATTCCAGTTTGGGAAGCATCAAAAGTATTTGGATCAACAATAACAATATTTTTAATATTATCTATAAGTCCATTTCCCAATGCTACTGAACTTTTACAAAAT
>CAJJBS010000147.1:0-19015 GCA_905182385.1 Fidelibacterota bacterium TCS55 | reverse complement strand
ATGAACACGTTCAATACCTCCAATTACCATCGGCTTTATTTGAAGTAAACAAAACTCGTTTTCTTTTTTACGATCTTTATACATGTTTATGGCAAATTCAATTTCAATTGGGCAGCCTAATGCATTTTCACCTATTTTTAGAATATTGATCAATATATCTGGAATAGGTGAGGTCTCCCATTTTAAAAAAGAAGGAAAGGTTATGACCCTTAACCCTTCATATCTAAGAGAATCTCTTAAAACATTATCAGTTTTAGATATTACACTTCCAGCCCAATAGAGTTCCCCATCTTGTTCAGCAACCGAAAGTTCAAACGAAGAGGTGTTTTCTTGTTCAGCATCTTTAAGGAGGCGAGTGGCTTTTATTAGATCTAATGCATAAAATTGATTTTGTGAATTATCAATTGTTGATCTAATCGAATAGTATTGAGGAATAATCCCAGGATATTTGGGAGAGAACCTTAATGCTTTTTCACCTTCAGCAATTGTTCGACCTAAACCTAAAGCTATATGTGCAACACCTTCTTTTCGCTTCATGTATGATACAGGGTAATAATTAAAACTTTGAGCAGATCCACTTGCACTAGGGTAAAATATATTTCCATGCTCTTTACCAACCAGCTCCATAATGATTACTGCCATTTTTTCCTCTTCATGATGGTGGACTGAGTTTTCTATAAGAGCTTTTGGTTCTTTAAGGTATGTCGATGCATAAACAAGTTTTACTGCTTTTTCTAATTGCTGAAGTCGAACAGTTTTGGAAGCGTCTGAATTTGGAAGCATATAGGTTGAATACATTCCAGCTAATGGTTGGTATTGTGAATCTTCAAGTAGACTTGAAGATCGAACAGCAATAGGATATTTTACCTCAGTAAGATACTTGGACAATGTTTTTGTGAGTTTTTTAGAAAGTTTTCCTCTTAAAAATGCTTTAAATATTATTTTATCTGTTTTTTGTTTAGAAAAAGCTGTTTTCCAAAGTTTGTTATCATCCATAAAATGATCAAAGTCATCAGTTCCAATAACCGCAACCTTAGGGACTCGTAATTTTATATTGTTATATTTTTTATTTATTTTTGATTCTGACAGTAAATTTATTGCAAAAGCAAGACCTCTAGCCTTACCACCTAGAGAGCCAGTAGATAATCTTACAAAATTTAGACTTTTATCTTTTGCTGTTGGAGAATATTGGACAATACGACCCTCATTGTTACCTTCTAAGCTCATATCTACTTGTTCAATAATTAGTTTACGTAAATCATCTAAAGTGCTAAAATTAGATACTTTGAGTGGTCTTATTATTGATGCGATAGAGAATTCACCTCTCACAGCAAGCCAGTTTGAAAAGTGGTTTCTAGAAGCATGATATTTTAGAGTCTGATCTGGAATTTTATTAAGAGATTTTTTTAATGATTTTAAATCACTTGCACTTGAGATTTCTTTACCGCGTTTATTTCTAAAAATAAAATCTCCAAAACCAAAATTATTGATAATAAAATCTTCAAGCTCTTGCAGTAGAGAAGAAGACTTTTTATGAATAAAGGATGCATTGATGGCAGTTGCATCTTCATTGTGATGAGGGTTTGTTGATTGAAGTATGATTGGCATATCGGAATCTTTTTGACGAATATACTTTGCAAGTTTGATACCTGCATGATCGTCTAATTCATTATTTTTTGGAAATCGAACATCTGATATAAAGCCAAGAATATTATGACGGTATTCATCATAATATTTAATGGCTTCTTCGTATGATGAAGCCAATATTATTTTGGGTCGTGCTCTAAAAAGCAAAAGTTTATCTGTATCAGAAAGACTTTTACTTATTAGGTCTCTAGCGTGTATAAGAGCAGTCTTGTATATAAGAGGAAGTATTATAGAATAATAGCGTGGGTTGTCTTCAACTAAAATAATAGCTCTTATATCAGCAATTTTATAATCACGTTTAAAATTCATCTTATCTTCGAAGGTTTTTATAACGGCAGGAAATAGATTTGCATTCCCTGACCATATAAAAACTTTATCGATACTTTTTTGCATTCTTTCTTGTGGTAATGATGTTATTTCTGATTCATCAAAAGCTAGCAGTACTATAGGTTTATCTGGATATTCAGCTTTTACTTTTTCACCAAATGTTATGGGGTCCATATCAGCTATTCGCATCATTACGATTACAAGATCATAGCTTCTATCTGAAAGCATTTTAAGTCCAGTGGTTGCATTTTTTGCGTTCCATACTCTAGGAGCATAAGAAAGGTTCATACCTAAATACTCATAAAGGATTTGTTGAGTTAATCTTCCATCTTCTTCAAGGATAAATGAATCATAAGGACTTGCTACAAGTAAGATCTCATGTATGCGGTGCAACATGAGATCTTGAAAATTAAATGATGATTTTGTGTCTTTAGGCATATATAAGGACTCAAATTAAGGACTCTTATTAATGATAGAAATACAATTTTATTTTATAAAAAAACCTTAAAGAACGACTTAAAAATATATACTTAACATTCGTAACTTTAGAGTTACTATTGCAGGCAAATAATTATTAAACATAATATTTCTCTAATTAAATTTTGATCATAAATATCTAAAAACTGTCTTAGGAATAGCTAACTAATTGTTAAAAACACTTAAATCTTTTGACCTAAAAGATAAGCGCGTGCTCATTAGGGTTGATTTCAATGTCCCCGTGGATAATGATTGTGTAATAGATGACTTTCGTATACGTGCAGCTCTACCAACAATACAATACTGTTTAAATGAAGGATCTAAAGTTATCTTAATATCTCATTTAGGGAGACCAAATGGTATTATTGATCCAAAGTTAAGTTTAATGCCTGCGGGTGAGAAGTTAGCTGACCTACTTGAGATGCCAATTAAGTTTTCAAATAATTGCATATCCGAAGATGCTCATGATGTTACTCTGGGGCTTCGTTCCGGAGAAATACATTTACTCGAGAATTTACGTTTTCATACGGAAGAAACTAAAAACGACCAAAACTTTTCCATTAATTTAGCGAAGCATGGCCAAATTTTTATCAATGATGCTTTCGGTACGGCTCATCGTTCTCATGCTTCTAACGTTGGTGTAAGTAAATACTTCAATCAAAAGTGTATGGGTTTTTTAATAGAAAAAGAATTAGAATTTTTGAATAAATCAATGAGTCTACCTAAAAAACCATTAACTCTTATTCTTGGTGGTGCAAAAATTGATACTAAAATTGATTTAATTAATAGGTTTATTCCAATAGCGGATCAAATAATAATTGGCGGTGGAATGGCATTTACTTTTTTAAAAGCAAAAGGTAAAGATATTGGGACTTCCCTTATTGATCCATCTATGATTCCTGAAGTAAAAAAAATATTAGCTAATGCCCGAGGAAAAACCAGCTTAATTTTCCCAAAAGACTTTATTTGCGCAAAATCAATGAATCATAAAAAACAATTAATTTGTAGTTCAAATGAAATACCTTCTGATCTAATGGGTTTAGATATTGGACCAAGCTCGATTGATGAATTTTCAAAAATTATACGTAATTCAGGTACAGTATTATGGAATGGTCCTATGGGCGTTTTTGAAGTTGATGGCTTTCATCTTGGTACAGAAAAAATCGCAGAAAGTATTAGTAATGTAACGAATGAAGGGTCTACGACTATTGTTGGAGGTGGAGATTCAGCTGCGGCAATTAAAAAATTTGGAATGCTAAATAATTTCAGTCACATTTCTACAGGAGGTGGGGCTACTCTCTCTCTCTTGTCAGGTAATACTATGCCTGCTATTTATGCATTGGAGCTTTAAATGAAGAGTACTTGTATAGTAGCTGGAAATTGGAAGATGAATAAGTCTAATCAAGATGGAAAGTCGTTCGTTAGTGAGATACAAAAACGTATATTGGATAAGGGTAATGCAAAGGTTATATTTTGTCCGCCATTTACATCGCTCTTTACTATTGTTGATACATTGAAGAGTTCTGACTTTAGTGTTGGAGCTCAAAATGTACATAATGAGCTTAAAGGTGCATATACGGGTGAGATTTCTGTTAACATGCTTAATTCAATTGGTGTTGAGTATGCTATAATAGGGCACTCAGATCGTCGGCATACTTTTGGAGAATTAGATGATTTTATTAATAAAAAGATTATTACGACTAGTAAGTCAAATGTGATTCCTATCTTTTGTATAGGTGAAACGCTTGATCAGCGAAAGTCGGGTCTTACAGGAAAAATCCTTAAAGATCAAATAGAACTTGGGTTAAAGAATATAGATAATATCAACCCTGAGAAGTTTATTCTTGCCTATGAACCTGTTTGGGCAATAGGGACAGGAGAAACAGCGTCGACGTTACAAGTTGAGGAGGCTCATCTTAAAATAAAAACTAATTTAGAAACTCTTTTTGGTTCTAAAGGATTAGATGTCCCAATTATTTATGGTGGTTCTGTAAATGAAAAGAATGCAGAATCTTTAATAAATATCGATGGAGTAAATGGATTTTTGATTGGTGGTGCTAGTTTAGAGATTGATAGTTTTTGTAATATAGTTAATATAGTTAAAAATTTTTAAGAGGTAAAATATGTTAGGTTTTTTAATTACAGTCCATGCAATAGTTAGTGTGTTACTTGTAACCGTTGTTTTGATGCAAGCGAGTCAAGGTGGTGGCTTAGCTGGTTCAATCGGAGGTCAAACCACTAATGCTATCTTTGGTGGGCGTAGTTCTACGACAGTATTAAGCAAGATAACTACTTATTTAGCTGTTGCTTTTATGGGGTTAGCACTACTAATTAGTTTATTAGGTAGACCTTCTTCTGGCGGATCTGGTTCAGTTATTGAACAAGCTCAAGAAGAAGGAGTCTTCGAAACCCCAATGGAGACACTTTCGCTACCTCCTACTACATTGCCCAAAGAGGAAAATAAATAAATTGCCTTTAGGCCGAAGTGGTGGAATTGGTAGACACGCAGGCTTGAGGGGTCTGTGGGGGAAACCTCGTGCCGGTTCGAGTCCGGCCTTCGGCACAAATAATTTAATTACAGGAAATGACAACTATGTTTAAGAAAGTATTAATTTCATCTTTTTTATTTGGATTAATAAACGCTCAGTCTCCTGATGAGCTTTATAAAACAGCTCAAGCGAGCTTAGATGCTAGTAAAGTTTCAAAAGCCGAAGAAGAGTTTAATGCAGTACTCCAGGTTGACCCTACCTTTGCTCCAGCATATTTAGGTCTTGCTCATGTCTCAATGCGTAAAGGTGACCTAAAAAAATCAGGTGAATTTTTGAAAGAAGCAATTGAAGCGGACCCAGAAAATAAAGCTTTTAGAACTGAATTTGAAAATATGAGTGAACTAAATACTCTTATGAGTAAAGGTATTCGTTCTATGAAAAATGGAGAGGCTGATAATGCTTTCGAATCATTTAGAATTGCTTTTGAAAAATTCCCAAACTACCCTGAATCAGTTTTCAATATGGGACTTACTCATTTTAGAAAAAAAGAATTTACAGAAGCTGTTGAATATTTTAATAAAACATTAGAAGTTAACCCCGAGCATAAAACTGCATATGCTGCAATTAAAAATGTAGCAAAAAATTATTTTAATAATGGTAATCAATCGTACAAACGAGGTGACCTTGAAGGCGCATTGTCTTCTTATGAAGAAGTATTGAAGGTAGATAAAACTTTCTATCAAGCTTATTATCAAATTGGAGTAATTCAATCTAAAATGGGCGATAAAGAATTGGCAGTTTCAACCTATGAGGAGGCTCTTAAGGTTAATCCGCAGTTTTATAAAGGCTATTTTGCTCTTGGTTTAGCAAAAAACGGAATGAATGATATGAAAGGGGCGATAAGTGCTCTAGAGTCTGCTGTCGATATTAACCCAGGATATGATAAAGCATATGGCGCAATGGGAGATATTTATATAAATGCTAAAAACTATGAAAAAGCTAAGCAAGTTTTAAATATTGCTATAACTGTAAATCCCAATTATTCTAAAGGATATGCTAATCTTGGTATTATTCATGTAGAAGAAAAAAACTGGGAAGAAGCAGTCACTTCATTGCAAATGGCTGTGGGCCTAAATAAAAAAGATGCCATGAGCTTTTTTCGTTTAGCAAGTGCACAAAATTCAAGAGGTAATTGTGATGGAGCAAAAATTGCAGCACGAAATAGTACGGAATTAAAAAATAGATTTGGTGGTGCTTGGTTTGAATTAGGAATAGCTGAATGGTGTTCTGGAAAAGGAAATAAAACAGGAGCCCTTAATGCATTTGAAAAAGCAAGGAGCGATAGAACCTGGAGAACTATGGCTGAATATGAAATTGACAAAGTTAAAAATCCTCAAAAATACGCGAATTAATTCTTTTATAGTTTAAATTATGATAAAAGCTATCATTTTTGACCTCGATAATACCTTACTTGATTTTATGAAAATGAAGCAGTTTGCTGTTAAAGCTGCAATAACTGCAATGAATGAAGCAGGCTTAAATAGGAATGAAGACCAAGCCTATCAAGAAATTTTCAAATTATATCAAAATAAAGGTTGGGAGCATCAACAAGTTTTTGATGACTTTTTAATTCAAAATTTTGGCAAAGTAAGTAATAAAATATTAGCTGCTGCTATTGTATCTTATCGACGTGCTAGAGAGGCAACTTTATTAGTTTATCCTAACGTAAATAAAACTCTAATTGAATTAATTAAAATGGGTATAAAATTGGCTGTGGTTTCTGATGCACCAAGCAGAGAAGCATGGATGCGTTTATATTATTTAAATCTACACCATGTTTTTGATCCTGTACTCACTTATGATGATTCTGGTGCTCATAAGCCATCACCTAAGCCATTTGAAATGGCACTTAATATTTTAAATGTTAATTCAGATGAAGCCTTAATGATAGGTGATTGGCCTGACAGAGATGTAGTTGGAGCTAGTCAAATTGGTATGAAAACTATTTTTGCTCGTTATGGTGATACCTTTGGAACAATAGATTCTGGTGCTGACTGGGATGTAGATGACATATATGAAGTTGTTAATATAGTGAAGGATTTGAACAACGAATAATCAATCTATTGGAACGGACATTGTTTCTGTTCAGCGTATTTATCGACTGCTTAAACAACATGGTGATCGTTTTAAACAAAAGACTTTCACAATCAATGAATCTTCTTATTGCGATGGTAAACCAAATCCCTCAATACATTTTGCAGGAAGGTTTGCTGCTAAAGAGTCTATAAAAAAGTGCATTTATAGTTCTGGATATGAAAAAGAAATTTCTTTTAATAAAATTGAAATTTTGCCCGATATAAACGGTATACCTATAGTTACTAATATTAACGAATTAACTTATAAAGAAATAAAAGTTAGTATTTCCCATGAAAGTGAATTTGCTGTTGCAATGGCTGTTCTTTTTTATTGATGAAACTCATAACAAAAGAGCAAGCAGATAAATTAGATAAAATTGCTATAGATAAGCATAAAATTCTAGGGACTTCCTTAGACTGGACTCTTTTAGAAGATAGTCAGATTAATTCAATGATTCAAAACATTGAATTAAGATCACATAAATACAATCAAGGAAAAGTTTTAATTTTAGCAGGTTCGGTTGGTATGACCGGTGCTGCATACCTTTCTACTATGAGTGCACTAAGAAGTGGCGCTGGCATTACAAAAACTTTTGCACCTAGTTCTTTGAATTCTATTTACGAACAAAAGATTACTGAAGGGATGACTATTCCATGTGATGATTTAGGCAATGGCTATTTTATTGAGGATAATTATGATATAATAATGAATCATATTGACTGGTGTGATGTTATAATAATTGGCCCAGGCTTAGGTTCTAATCTGAAAACTTCACGATTAGTTTCAAAACTAATTAAAGTAATAAATAAACCTATTGTAATAGATGCAGATGGATTTCAACCATTCTATGAAAATTTAGAATTATTTAAAAAAATAAAATCAAAATTTGTTATTACACCGCATCTAGGTGAATTTAGTAGATTAACTGGGATAAATAATAAGTTATTAGAAGAAGATTTACCAAAAAATATAGATTATTTTATGAATGATTTTAAAGGTACTCTTCTATTAAAGAATGTACCTTCTTTTGTTGCATCGAAATCAAAAGGATGTGTTAATTCTACTGGTAATCCGGGGCTTGCTACGGCAGGATCAGGAGACGTCCTTACTGGAATTATAGCATCATTTATTGCACAAGGAAATAGTATTGAAGAAGCAGCTAAAATAGGAATGTATATTCATGGAAAAGCAGGTGATGAATTATCTCATGAAATAAGCCAGCATGGATTAATTGCTAGTGATTTACTTAACAAAGTAGCTCGAGTTATATCAAATTATGAATTATAAATATTTTCGTATTTATCTTTTAGTTTATATGATTATTATACTCTCTTTATCATCATTGCCTGGTGAATCTTTACCAAAGTCAATGTTGTTAAATTTTGATAAACTTATTCATCTTATTGAATATTTTATTTTAGGTATTTTATTGATGAAAAGCATGAAAAGTATCTCTGCAAAAATGTTAATACTTGTTATTCCTTTTGGGATTTTTTTTGGTATAATGGATGAATATTTACAATCTTTTATATCTGGTAGGTTTTCAAGTATTTGGGATGTTTTAGCTGATACACTTGGAATTATAATTGGTTCACTCCTTGTTATTGGAAATAGTAAAAAATGATCAAAAAAATATTCATAAAAGATTTTGCGATTATTAGAGAAATGGAGCTAACCCTAAATCGTGGATTAACTGTAATTACTGGAGAGACGGGTGCTGGAAAATCTATTTTATTAAAAGCACTTGGGTTTGCTTTAGGTGCAAAATCAGATAAAACTTATGTTAGAAGTGGCCAAGAGCAATCAGTAGTTGAAGTTGAAGTTGAAATTGATAAAAATAATATTTACCGTCGATTACTTAGTAAAAGTGGACGTTCTAGGTCTTTTGTTAATGATAAACCTTTTATCGAATCTGATTATAAATCATCAGTAAAAGTTATCGCTGATTTTCATGGGCAAAATGAACAACAATATATTTTGAGTTCAAATACACATATTGACTTTTTAGATAGTTTTTGCAATTCAAAACAGCTGGCTAAAAAAATTGAATATATTTTCAATCACCTTTCAAAAACAATTGAAAAGTTATCTGAAGCAATAGGTCAACAAAAAATAGCTTCTAATCAAAAAGAATTATTAAAGTTTCAATTAAATGAAATAAAGAGTATATCTCCTCTAGATAATGAAGATTTAATTTTAGGTAGAGAATTTAAACGATTAAATCATATTGATGAATTGATTTCAACTATTCAAAATATGAATCAATCATTAACTGAGCAGGACCATTCAATTTACCGTCAACTTTCATCAACGTTAAATGACCTTGAGCGTTTAACAAATTATGATAAAGAACTCAATCCATTTATGGATTCGATTAAACAAGCATCCGTGGCAATACAAGATGCATCATTTGGATTATTGCAACATATTGAAAGTCTTGATAATGATTCTGAGAAAATCAAATTTTTAGAAGAGCGCTTACAAGCAATTGAAGGACTAAAAAGAAAATATGGTGGATCTATAGAATCTATATCTTTATTTAAAAAACAAGCTCAAAATGAATTAGAAGCTTTATCTGGTTTAGATGAAAAAATAAAGAATTTGGAAGAAGAGAAGATTATGTTTGTTTCTCAATATCAAAAATTTGCAGATCAACTTCATTTATTACGTTCTGAAAAAGCAAAAATTCTTTCAAAGAAAATTGAGTCTGAAATGACAGAGTTAAATATGCCTGGATCTACGTTTGAAATAAATATAAAAACAAAAACTGATTCTGAAAGTTCAATCTTCCACAATCAAGAAAAAGTTGTTTTTGGTCCAAAAGGGTATGATAATATTGAATTTTTTCTCAGTGCTAATCCGGGTGAAAGTCCAAAGCCACTTGTAAAGATAGCCTCTGGTGGAGAAGTTTCTAGAATAATGTTAGCTATAAAGTCTATCCTTGAAAAGAGTGATCCAGTTAATACACTTATTTTTGATGAAATAGACTCTGGTATTTCTGGTAAAGCAGCAGAAAAAGTAGCTCTTTCACTTGAAGCCTTGGCTAAGAACAAACAAGTTTTATGCATTACACATCTACCTCAAATTGCATCTAAAGCAGATCATCATATATTTATTAATAAAAAAATAATTAATAATAAAACGGAAGTAATTGCTAACTATTTGAATGAAGATGGTAGGTTAGAAGCTATTGCTAGTTTATTTAGCGGAGAAAAAATTTCAGTGGAAAGTATCTCGACAGTAAAAGAATTTAGGAATAAAGTTCATGGATAAGTTAATTGTTAACGGCGGAATTGATCTTGACGGATCTGTTGATATTAGTGGCGCTAAAAATGCTGTATTACCTTTAATGGCAGCTACTCTATTAGCAGGTGGTGAACATAAGATAACCCGAGTTCCTGATTTGAAAGATACTAGAACATTCTTAAGGTTATTAGAAATGCTAGGCGCTAAATCAACCTTTAATAATGGTGAATTACTTGTAGATAGCTCAAATATTAATTCTGTAGAAGCACCTTACGAGTTGGTGAAAACAATGAGAGCGTCTTTTTATGTTATGGGCCCATTGCTTGGCAGGTTTGGTGAGGCGCGAGTATCACTCCCGGGTGGTTGTGCTTGGGGACCTAGACCTGTTGATTATCATTTAAAAGGGTTTGAGAAACTAGGTGCAGAAGTCATATTAGAAGATGGTTATATAATTGCTCGAGCAAAAAAATTAAAAGGCGCTGAAATACATTTTGATATTCCTTCCGTTGGCGCTACCGCAAATATTGCAATGGCAGCAGTGATGGCAGAAGGTAAAACAAAAATTACAAATGCTGCTATAGAACCACATATAGTTCAATTATGTGAAGTTCTAAATCAGATGGGAGCTCGCATTGAAGGAATTGGTACAAGTATTTTAACAATAAATGGAATTGATCAATTATCGCCATTAAATGTAGAAACCATTCCTGATATGATTGAGGCGGGGACTTTTCTTATGGCTGGTGCAACTTTAGGAAATATCACTCTGAATAAAGTAGACCCAAGTCACTTGAATGTTGTAATTAGAAAACTAAAACAAGCAGGCTGTGAATTAGTTATAGAAGATGATTCTATATCGATTCATAAGTGTAAAGAACTTCTGCCAGTTGACATGACAACGGATGTTCACCCAGGTTTTCCAACAGACCTACAAGCTCAATGGGTTGCATTGATGTCCGTTGCAAATGGCTCATCGCATATAACAGATATGATTTATCATGACCGCTTTGCACATGTTCCAGAATTAATTCGATTGGGGGCTGATATAACTTTAAATAAGAATATGGCTTTAGTTAAAGGTCCTAAAAAATTAAAGGGAGCGCAGGTAATGTCAACGGATATTAGAGCAAGTGCTTCTTTATTAATTGCAGCATTGATGGCAGAAGGGAAATCAGAGATTAGTCGCATTTATCATATTGACAGAGGTTATGAAAAGATTGAAGAAAAATTCAAATTACTTGGTGCTGAAATACGCAGAGAAAAGGAATGAATAAATCTATAGCAATCAGTTGGATTTTATAATTAAGATATACGCTTTTATTGGAAAGGTTTCTATATGCTCATTGTTATAATTGGAGTTGGAGAGGTGGGGTTCCACGTCGCTAAAGCATTAAGTCAAGAAGATCATGATATTGTTGTTATAGACATTGATCCCGCAAAATGTAGACGTGCCACAGAAAGCTTAGATGTTATTGTAGTGGAAGGAAATGGTGCAAGTCCACGAAATCTTTCAGCAGCTAACGTTCAAGAGGCAGATTATGTCTTATGTCTCACGAGAGTAGATGAAGTTAACTTAATTGCATCACAGCAAGCCCATGAGCTTGGTGCTAAAAAAATAATAGCTCGATTAAGAAACCAGCAGTATACTGCTCGAGATTCAATTATAAAACCAGAGAAATTTGGAATTGATTTAGTTATTCATCCAGAGAAAGAAGCTTGTAAGGAGATTGTTCAATTGGTTCGTCATTCTTATGCAACGCAGGTGATGGATTTTGAAGGTGGAAGAGTCCAAATGATAGGAATTCGTCTTGACAAAGATTCACCGATCATTGGTAAATCAGTAAGAGAAATATGTGAAGAGGAAGATCGTGATTTTAAGTTTGGTATTATTACTGTTTTAAGAGATGGTGAGTCCCATGTTCCTTGGTCTGATTATATTTTTAAATATAATGACACAGCATATTTTATTGTAAAAACAAAATGGTTAGAACCTTTAATGAATCTTCTGGGAAAAGAAGCTACTCCTACTAATTCTATTATTATTTTAGGCGGAAGTAAAATGGGCCGAAATCTAGCTGAAGAGCTTCAAAAAGAGATGTCAGTTAGGTTAATAGAGAAAAAAAGAGATAAGGCAGAATGGTTAGCTTCACATGTTAAAGATACAATGATCATTCATGGTGATGGAACGGATGTAGAGTTACTTAAATCTGAAAATATTCAAGATGCAGATAGCTTTATTGCAGTAACTGAGAGTGAGCAAACAAATTTATTATCAGGTATGTTAGCTCATCATTTAGGTGTTAAACAGTCAGTGATTCATGTAAGTACAACAGAGTATATGCCTATTGTTCATGAAATTGGTGTTGGGGCTGTATTAAGTAAAAATATGTCAACAGTCAATTCAATCCTCCGCTTTATCGCAAGTGATGAAACTGAAACCTCAGTTATGACTTTTGATGAAATTGATGTTGAGGTGATTGAATTTCATCCAGAGCCAGGGAGTAAAGTTACAAAAGTACCTTTAGAAGAAATTAATTTTCCTGAAGACAGTATAGTTGGGATGACAAATCATCACGGAACCCTTTCAATAGCTAGGGGTTCAACTCAATTATCAGATGAGGACAATGTATTAGTTTTCGCTAAATCAAAGGCAGTGCCAAAACTAAAACGTCTCTTTGAGTCTTAATTGAATATAAAAACAATTTTAAATATACTAGCTGCCATGCTAGTTATTACTGGTTTAACTATGCTTTTACCTGCGATTATAGCATGGAGCTACGATGAACCCGATTTATATGGGCACATAAAATCTTTTTTAATCTGTTTAGTTATCGGCCTACCTATTTGGTTAATAACTCGAAAAAGTAAGTCGTTAAATAGTAAAGATGGATTTGCAATTGTTACATTTGCCTGGATTACGGTTGCATTGGCAGGTTCATTGCCATTCTATTTAACTGAAGTTATTCCAAATTTCACTGATGCTTGGTTTGAGTCTATGTCTGGTGTGACTACAACTGGAGCCACGATTGTTGGTAATGCAACTACTCTTCCACATCTTATCAATGGTATTGAAAGTATGCCGCATGGCGTACTTTTTTGGAGATCTTTTTTGCAGTGGATTGGTGGTATGGGTATAATTGTATTCACTATTGCTATTTTGCCATTATTGGGTGTTGGTGGCGTTCAACTTTTCAAAGCTGAAGTCCCTGGTCCAGTTGCTGATAAAATTAAACCAAGAGTTAAAGAAACAGCAAAAATATTATGGATGGTATATATAGGTTTTACTTTTTTACAATTTTCACTTTTATGTTTTGTCGGAATGCCATGGTTTGATTCTATTTGTCATGCATTTACTACAATGCCAACAGGTGGGTTTAGCACTCAAAATGCTAGTATAGCTGCTTACTCTAATCCTTTAATTCATTATATAATAATTTTTTTTATGTTTGTTGCTGGGGTGAATTTTACACTTCATTTCCGTGCAATTACTGGAAACTATAAATCCTATTTTAAAGACTATGAATTCAAAGTTTATTTTTTAATTCTTTTTTGTGTGACCATGTTTATTTTTCTTAATATATCTTTTTCAAATTCTGATTGGACTCATAATAATTTCCTAATATCACTATTTCAATCTTTAGCATTAATGACAGGCACTGGTTATGCCAATGCTGATTATGAACTTTGGCCATTTTTTAGTCAACTTTTACTTTTTTTTATGATGTTTTTTGGCGCAATGGGTGGTTCAACAAGTGGTGGTATGAAAATTGCCAGAGTTATTTTATTAATTAAATATGCAGCTACTGAAACACGTAGAATGTTGCATTCTAGAGCTATTATACCAATTAGAATTGGAGATAGAACTATTGGCGATGATGTAATTCGTAATACTTTGGGTTTCTTTTTAATATATCTTTCTTTCTTTGTTTTGACTTCATTGATTTTGACTGCTTTAAATTATGACTTTACATCTTCTTTAAGTGTAGCTGCATCAGCAATTGGAAATGTTGGGCCTGCTTTTGGTGCTTTTGGGCCTACAGATAACTATGCTTTATTACATCCGATTGGTAAATGGATGATGACTTTTTGTATGTTATTAGGTCGTCTCGAAATCTTTACTGTTATGGTATTATTTAGTCGGACTTTTTGGAGATAGTATAATGTCACATATATTAACTGAAATTAATAATCATATAGCTTGGGTTAGAATTAATCGTCCTGAGGCTTTAAATGCTATGAATCCAATAATCATTTCTGAGCTTGAAGATGCTATTATAAATTGTATAAATGATTCTTCTGTGGGTGTTATTATTCTAACCGGTTCAGGAGATAAAGCTTTTATAGCTGGTGCAGATATTAAGATAATGCAACCCATGAATCCTGAAGAAGCATTAGTATTTGGAAAAGCGGGGCAAAAACTTACAGTTACTATTGAAAACTCATCAAAGCCAGTGATTGCAGCAGTAAACGGTTTTGCCTTAGGTGGTGGATGTGAAATCAGCCTTGCTTGTCATATTAGAATAGCAAGTGAAACAGCAACGTTCGGACAACCTGAGGTATTATTAGGTATTTTGCCAGGTTGGGGTGGTACGCAACGATTACCTCGATTAGTTGGAACTGGTATTGCGAATGAGATTATTACAACAGGTAGGATGATATATGCTCCTGAAGCTAAAGAAATTGGGTTAGCAAATCATGTTGTACCTCAAGAAAAATTAAAACAAAAATGTGAAGAAATTGCATATCAAATTTTAAAAAATGGTCCAAACGCTATAGCGAAATCCTTAGAATGTATACGAGAAGGTGTAGGCCTTACAACTAAAGATGGGTTAGATTTAGAAGTGAAGAATTTTAGCAGTCTATTCAATTCAGACGAGACGAAAGAAGGTTTATCAGCTTTTGTTGAAAAGCGATCTCCTAATTTTAGAAAATAATTATGCAAGATAATCATAAAACGCCATCCCTAATTAATGCTTTAATACCTATAGTTTTACTAATTGTAATGTTATCTATGTCAGTTTATTTATATGGTGATAATTCATCTTATGGCGCAAATCAAATTGCTTTAATTCTTGGAGCCTCAATTGCCGCACTAATTGGAATTAAAAATGGTTTTACTTGGAAAGAAATAGAAGAAGGCATAATTAAAGGTATCTCAATGGGGATGGGTGCTATTTTAATTCTTTTAGCAGTTGGATCTTTAATAGGAACTTGGATTATGTCCGGTACTGTTCCAGCTATGATCTATTATGGATTAAAAATTTTATCACCTTCAATATTTTACTTTGCTGCTTGTATAATTTGTGCGCTTTCAGCTTTAAGTATAGGAAGCTCGTGGACAGTTGCAGGTACACTTGGTGTAGCTTTAATAGGTATATCCTTAGGTTTGGGTTTATCGCCTGAAATTACTGCTGGAGCGATAATCTCGGGTGCGTATTTTGGGGATAAAATGTCGCCTTTATCAGATACCACAAACTTAGCTCCAGCCATTGCTGGTACGGATCTATTTACCCATATTCGTCATATGATATGGACAACCGGTCCTAGTTTAATAATTGCATTAATACTCTTCTTGATTCTTGGATTTCAGCAAACATCTTCTGGTGATACAGCTGGATTAGCAATGATTCAAGATACAATCACTAATTCATTTAATATCAGTATGCTCTCTTTTATTCCCTTAGTCGTAGTCTTTGTTTTAGCTTTTAAGAAAGTGCCTGCTTTTCCAACGGTGTTAATTGGTGCATTACTTGGTGGAGTATTTGCAGTATTACTTCAACCTCAAGTCATTTCTAATTTTGTTAGTAAGCCTGAACTTTCAAAAGGCCTTACAATGCTTTCTGGTGTTTGGACAGCACTTCATGCTGGTTTTACATTTAACAGCGGAGTGGAAGTTGTAGATGCACTCCTTACTCGAGGTGGAATGTCAAGTATGTTAAATACAATTTGGCTTGTGATATGTGCTTTAACTTATGGAGCGGTATTAGAAACAACGGGTTTATTAAATATAATTGTTAAATCTTTATTAAGGTTTGCTAACTCAACTGGTTCCTTAATTGTAACAACAATCGCCACGTGTATTGGCGTAAATATTATCACTGCAGATCAATATATTTCTATTGTTCTTCCAGGTAGAATGTATAAAGCAGAGTTTGCAAGAAGGAATCTCGCTCCAAAAAACTTATCTCGAACACTCGAAGATGCAGGGACTATTACATCCCCATTAATACCTTGGAATACTTGTGGTGCTTATATGTCAGCTTCTTTAGGTATTGCCACCTTCGCATATTTACCTTTTTGCTTCTTTAACATCATTAATCCTATTGTGGCTATCATTTACGGTATATTTAATATTAAAATAGAAAAACTTAACCAATCTGATGAGGGGTTAGTGGATATTGGTAATTGAAATAGTTCTTCTTGCTCAAAAGAGTGTATTAACATTTAGTTAAATCTTATCTACTATGGAAGAATGAGGAATGTTGTTTCTAAAATATTTAGACCCAAGTTGGAAGTGATTAACCATGATTTTAGTTATAGATAATTACGATTCATTTACATGGAACTTAGTTCAAGCTGTAGAGCATTTAGGCTCAGTAGTGATTGTAAAAGAAAATGATAAAATAACCTCTAACGATATTGATAAACTAAATCCTGATAAAATAATAATTTCACCTGGTCCAGGAACTCCAAAAGATGCAGGGATTTCAAATCATATTATTAAAAGGTATTGGAATAAAATTCCAATACTTGGTATATGTCTTGGGCATCAATCTATAGGAGAAGTGTTTGGATCTATAGCAATTCTATCAAAACAAATCCTTCACGGCAAAACATCATTAATACATCATAATGAGTCTGATTTGTTCAAGGGAATTCCGTCTCCATTTCAGGCCGCAAGATATCATTCCTTGTCTCTAAATGAATTACCCACAAACTTTACTAGAACCGCTTGGACCAATGATCATGAAATTATGGCAATTACTCATTTTGATAAACCGGTATTCGGTATTCAGTTTCACCCTGAATCATTTTTAACGCCTATGGGATATCATATATTCGAAAATTTTCTTAATGTCTAACAAAAGTATTATTTTTCAAGGTAATACCGGTTCAGAATGGCTAGACATAACAGCTTCGAATCCAGTTGATGTTATCTCTTTATCATTGGATGATTCTCCAGAAAAATTGGTCAAATTTATTGAAGATAATATTGGAAAATTTATTGCCGGATTTATTTCCTATGAGTACGGTGTGAATCTTTTAGGTGTCTCTATTGAAGAACCGAAACTAATTCCAGCAGTGCATTTTCGCGCCTACGATTCATACGAAAATTATGATAGTATTAAAGCTGAAAACAATTTTGTAGAATGGACTCCATTTGAATCTCAAATTTCAAAATCAGATTATATATCAAATTTTAATAAAATCATCCACCACATAAAATCTGGAGATGTTTACCAGTTAAACTACACGCATCCTTTAATTTCCGAAACGAATGCTGATCCAATATCACTTTTCAATGCTATGCGCCAAAAAAATGAAGTTGGTTACTCCGCCTTTATAGAAGATGATGATTGGGCGATTCATTCTCTTTCACCAGAACAGTTTATCGTCATTGAAAACGGTATCATTTCTACAAAGCCTATAAAAGGAACTATCTCCAGAGGTAGGACATCAAATGAAGATGAAGAATATTTGAACCAACTTCTGGAAAATAAGAAAGAACAAGCAGAACTGTATATGATTATTGACCTTTTACGAAACGACTTAGGAAAGGTCTGTCAAACAGGATCCGTTCGAGTTTTGGAATCAAAATCTATACAAAAATTGGAGAAAGTTTTTCACACTTATGGATTTGTTCAAGGGAAGCTTAAAAATGAAATTTCTGCCATTGAAGCTTTATTATCAATGAGCCCAGGAGGTTCAATATCAGGCTGTCCTAAAAAGCGTGCCTGTGAATTAATTTCTGAACTTGAGAGAACTCCTCGAGGAGTATATACTGGTACTATAGGATATATTTTACCTAATGGTTCATTGCATTTCAATATTGCGATTCGGACCATAACACAAATAAAAGAAAAATTAACTTTAGGTGTTGGAGGTGGTATTACTATTGGTTCAAACTATGAAGATGAGTTCAATGAATCGCTCGTTAAAGCAGCATCGTTTCAAAATGATTGATGTGCTTATAAATAACCATTGGACAAAAATGACTCAAGAAGAATTACAAATTGGGTCTGAATATTTTGCATTTGAATCGGGATTGTATGAAACTATGCGCACAATGAATTATAAACTTGTTTTTCTTGAACCTCATTTAGAACGTTTATTCTCTACAGCGCAAAAAATTAATTTAAAAATTCATCATTCATTAGAAGAGATAACTGAAATGCTTGAAAAGGTTATCAATAATTTTCCGGACCCAAACCAGCGTATTCGTATATTATCAGTACCTAATAAATTTATAATCTACACATCTCATTTAAACTTTAATCCCCTAATTTATAATGGAGTTAATGCTCTAACAGTTGAAGCGCAACGAGATACACCAGAAGTCAAAACAACCAATTATCATGTCTGTTTATCAGCCCTTAATAAAGCAATTGAAGCCAACTCTTTTGATGCAATTTTGTGTGATAAAGAAGGGAATATTTATGAAGGAAGTAAAAGTAATATATTCTGGGTAAAAG
>CAJJBS010000146.1 GCA_905182385.1 Fidelibacterota bacterium TCS55 | reverse complement strand
TCTATACTTTTAATATTCATAAGATTTATTTTTATAACCTGGTCCACGCACAACTCTACCTGGAGTCATTCCAGTATGTTTACCAAAATTAAGTACCTGAACTCCATTTACAAATACATGCTGCATTCCTGTAGCTAATTGGTGAGGCTTTTCAAAAGTTGCATGATCAGAAATAGTATTTGGATCAAATATTAGCACATCTGCGAAGTGGCCTTCTTTTAAAAATCCTCTTTTCTTCAATTTTAATTTTGTAGCAGATAATCCAGAAAGTTTATATATAGCATTTTCCAGAGAAATAACTTTTTCTTCACGTACATATTTACCTAATAATCTTGCAAAATTACCATAAGCTCTTGGATGAGGATTTGAATTTAAAAATTCTCCTTCAGGTGCTATTGAACCGGCATCTGAACCAAAACTCATATAAGGTAATTGAATTTGCTTTTTTATATTCTCTTCCGACATTAAAAAATAAACCACTTCAACTCTACTTCCATCTTCAATAACAAAATCTATAGCAACATCCGCATAATGTTTCTTTAATTTATCCGATACTTCTTTTAAAGTCATTCCAATATATTTTCTAAGTTTAGGATTCTTAAAATCAGAAAATAAAACTCCATCAGCGCCAGAAAGGAAACCTAGGTTCTCCCAATCATCGGTATCTTTGATCATTTCTTGTTTTACTCTAGCTCTAATTAATGGATCTTTTAACCTTTTAACCCATTTATCATATCCTCCTTCTTGAACCCAAGGTGGCATATGAGCATCTAAACCAGTAGCTCCAGCAATATAATTATACATGTTCGTAGTTATGTTTAATCCTTGATCTCTAGCCTTATTTATCTTTTCAATAACTAGATCTATTTTATAATGATTTGGAAGCCCTCCTGCTTTCAAATGATATACTTCAGCAGAAATATTAGCCTCCTTAGATATTTTAATTAATTCATCCAGTGCTTCTAATAACTTATTACTTTCACTTCTCATATGAGAGATGTACATGCCACCATATTCCGAGGCAACTTTACAAAGCTCAATTAATTCTTCGGTAGAAGAATAGAATGCTGGAGCATAGATTAAAGACGAACCTATACCCATGGCACCTTCTTCCATTGCTTCTCTCACCAATTCCCGCATATTATTCATTTCTTGATCTGTAGGCTTACGGTCTTCAAAACCAATTTCATGAATTCTTAAAGTAGTAGCTCCAAGGAATGAAGCTACATTTGTTGATACGCCTCTTTTTTCTAGTGACTCTAAATATTGCCCAAGGGAATTCCAATCAATTTCAAAGCCTTTTGCCTCTGCTTGCTGTTCTTCTTTCATCTCTTCATTTAACGGTCCCATTGACCACCCTTCACCAAAGACTTCTAAAGTCACACCCTGTTTAATATCACTTAAAGAACGACCATCTTTTATAAGTGATGTCGTAGCCCAACTAAGCATATTAATAAATCCAGGAGAAACTGCTAATCCAGAAGCATTAATCTCTTTTTTACCTTTGCCATTAATTGATTTTGAAACTTTAACTATCTTATCATTAATAATTGCAACATCACCGGTATAGGGCTCTTCCCCCGTTCCATCATAAACCATTCCATTTCGAATGACCACATCATAATCTGCACAACTGATTAACAGAAAAAATGCTATAGAGATGATATATGTTTTTCTCATTTTGATCACCTGATAATATTTAATTATATAATACTATATTGCATCTAAAGCTTGTTTCATATCATCAATTAGATCATCTACAGCTTCTATTCCAACTGATATTCTTATAAGAGCTTTATCAATTCCAGCAAAGTTTAATTCATCATCATTTAATAAAGAATGTGAAGTTTGTACCGGACGTGTAATTAAGGATTCTACCCCACCTAAGCTAGCAGTACTAATAGGAATATCTAATTTCCCAATAAAAATATCTGCAGCTTCAATACCTCCTTCGACAATAAAACTTAACATTCCTCCAAATCCACAAAGTAATTCTTTTGCTCTATTATGACTAGGACTTGAAATAAGCCCAGGATAATTAACTAATTTTACTTTATTGTGCTGTTCAAGAAACTTAGCAATTAATAATGCTGATTTGCATTGCCTCTCCATACGAATAGAAAGAGTTTTTATTCCACGATGGAGCAAATAACATGCATGAGGATCTAAACTCCCGCCTAAATGATTCAACTTAGAAGTAATCATTGATATATGTTGCTCATTCCCAATTATGGCACCCGCAACAATATCTGTGTGCCCATTTAAATATTTTGTAGCAGAATGAAGTGAAATATTAAACCCATGTTGAATAGGACAGAATAATGCTGGACTTGCCAGCGTATTATCAATCATAGAGATCAAATTATTTTCTTTTGCAAACTCAACTACTTTATCTAATGCGCCAATTTCCATAAGAGGATTAGTAATTGTTTCAACATAAATAACTTTAGTATTTGGTCTCATTTTATCCATCCAACCCGAAGGATCTCCAGAGTCAATAAAATCAACCTCGATACCATATTCAGGTAAATCATTTTTAATGTAATCTGCCGTACCACCATAAAGAGTATTATTAGCAATTATATGATCACCATTTTTCAAAAAAGTAAGCAAGGTAGTTGTAATTGCACTCATCCCTGAAGAAGTAACCAAAGCTTTTTCAGCACCCTCTAATATCGCTAATTTTTTATGTAATGCGATGTGATTAGGTGTATTATTAAGACGAATATATTTTAAATCATTATAATCAGTTTGTCCTTCAAATTCAAAAGTTGAACTTTGAAATATTGGAACATTTACGGCACCTTCAATTCGAGGATCAGGTTCTCCAGCATGGATTACTTTTGTATTAAACGCTTGCTTTTTCTTATCCATAATTAATCCTTATTATATTATCTTTTAGTTTTATTCTTCATTTTTAATTACTCCATTTCATGTTGTTTTCAGGAAAAGTCTGTAGGATTCCTTTTTCACGAACTAATGCTTCTAGGTCATCCAATTCTGATGGTAAAAATTCTGTAAAATTTTCATTTCCATTATTAGTAACAACAATAGTATCCTCATATCTAAGATATAAATTTTCTTCTGGAACCCACATCTGAGGATCGACTGAAAAGACATGTCCTACTTTTAAAGGACCGTTTCGATAAGGTCCATCATCATGGACAGCTAACCCTACGGGATGAGAAAGCACACCCCCACCGGTAAGAACCATTTTCTCTGCAGCCTTCTTATAAAAAAATTTTGAAAATTTATAACGTTTCATTATTGGCTTCATTTTTCGTCTAGCTTCTTCTAAAATTTGATCAGTTGTAAGACCTGGTTTAATAATATCTAAAACAACATTCCTATATTCTAAAATAATTTGAAGTAATTCACGCTGCCAAGGTTCATACTTCCCATTTACAGGCCACATTCTACCAATATCACTTACATAATATCGAAAGTCTGGGGCATAATCCATAAGGACCATATCCCCACTTTTCAATTGACTATCATTTCGGTAATAATGACCATTACTAATATTTTTTGTACCTGAAGCTGTTATTGACCTATAAGCTTCTAAACGTGCACCATTAATCAAATAAACATATCTTGCAACTCCATCTAACTGATATTCCCAAGCTCCTGGCTCTGTACTTTTAATCGCTTCTATCATTCCTAACCCCGCTAATTGCGAAGCTCTACGAATTAATACAATTTCATTATTACTTTTAATACTTCTTAAACCATCAATAATTGATGTTAAATCCTTGACTTCATTATAACGATTATGAGTACGAAGAAGTTGTACAAAGCGTCCCTCACGACTTATTCTTCCATCCCATTGGTCTGCGGCAATTGATGCATTTGCTACCTCAAGTTCATAACGACTTTGACCTTGACCTTCTGCCGGTGTAAACATCGTGTATATTATCGTACTTCTTTTTAGGTCTGGAGGAAAATTAGTTCTCATCTGGTCAGTAGAACTAACTTGATCTACACCAACTAATTTTTTAATTAGTTTAATATCATCTGCATTAAGAACACGGCCTTCACTTCTTTCCAATCTTTCATTACGAGGGGGCATATATAAAGTTGCTTTTTTATTACGTCCATCAAGTAGTATATAGGAATGTGGAGTTTCAATACCACTTAAATAATAAAATGCATTTGTTTGACGTGGCATAATATAGCCATTGGATAATGGAAAGCCTTGCACCACAGCTACGGCATCATTACCAATCTTTGAGAATACTTTCTCCCATCGTTTTTTAAATTCTTCCGGTGGAAAATCTTGTTGATAATGTTGACTAAATAATAATCCGCAAAATAAAGTGATCATAATTAAAGCTTTTTTCATCGTCTCCCTCCTAAAGGATATTATATTTTTAGATATAGAAGATAACTTATTTTTCATTCGATTCACAATGAACTACTTTAAAATAAAATGAAACTTGTATTTTAGAGTAGATAGCTATTATCATTACTACTTCATTACAGTAGAATATTTATTTAAAGAGGAGAACAAAATGAGCAGTTTAGATATTTCAATTAAAGAAAATAATTATCAATTATATGGTTTAGTTGCATTACGAGTACTTATAGGCTGGCATTTTCTGTATGAAGGAATAGCAAAATTAATAAACCCTTACTGGTCATCAGCCGCATATCTTTTAGATTCAAAGTGGATTTTTTCTGGTTTAGCAAAATCAATAGTTGCGAATCCTACTTTTTTAACAATTTCTGATTATGTTAATATGTGGGGATTAACTATAGTTGGTATATCATTGCTACTTGGAATTTTTTCTAAATATGGATCCTTATTTGGAATGGCTTTAGTTTTATCATATTACTTATTTGCCCCACCTCTTTTAGGATTAGAGTATGGAAAACCAAATGAAGGAAGCTATTTGATTGTTAATAAAAATTTAATTGAAGCGTGTGCCTTGTGGGTACTTTATGCATTCCCTACAAGTCCTATTATTGGTTTAGATCGTTTCATATCAAACCAAAAAAATAATTAAGGAGTATAAAATGAGCGATAAAAAGAATAGAACAAATCTAGAAAGAAGAGACCTGCTTAGGGGGCTTGCTACAGTACCAGTCGCAGGGGTTTTTCTTGTGAATCTCTGGCGTAAAATGAGTAGAGAGAAAGTTAAGAAAGCAAATCTTCTATCAGATCTCATTAAAAATAAAACAGCACCTGCAGCAGTTAAATCTATTTCAAATAGTCGCCATCTTAATATTGGAATTATAGGATATGGTGGAAGAGGAAGTCATCTTATTAGAGGGGCAGGTTTTGCAACTAAAGGTTGGACGGAAACTGCTTCTGAAAATGCTCGAAAAAATAAGTTAAATAAACAATTTGAAACATTCATGAGCCAAGAAGATTTAAATTGTTCATTAGTTGGAGTATGTGACGTTTTTGATATCAATGCTGAGCTAGGTATTAACGCTTCACAAAATGATATGCGTCCTGGTAGTAAACCAAAAGTAACGGCTACTCGTTTTCAGCATTATAAAGATCTTTTAGCGAATGATGATATTGATGCAGTTATAATAGCGACTCCAGATCACTGGCACTCTCGTATTTCAATTGATGCAGCAAAAGCAGGAAAACATGTTTATTGCGAAAAAGGCATGACTCGAACTTTTGATGAAGCAATTGATGTTTATGATGCAGTAAAAAAGACAGGAATCACTTTTCAACTTGGCCATCAAAATCGTCAAGTAGAAGCAAATGAGAAAGCTAGAGAGATTGTCCAACAAGGTCTTCTTGGACCTATTAATTTAGTCGAGATAACAACAAATCGTAATTCTCCATGGGGTGCATGGGTATGGGGTATACATCCAAAAGGAAATGAAAAAACAATTGATTGGGAAACTTTTCAAGAACCCTCGCCAAATAAAATACCATTTGGTGATGAAGCATTAAAACGCTTTTTTAGATGGAGATGCTGGTATGATTATGGTACAGGATTATCAGGTGATTTATTTTCTCATGATTTTGATGCGATGAATCAAATAATGGATTTAGGTATTCCAAAATATGCTTCTTCAACAGGTGGAGTTTATTTTTATAAAGATGGCAGAGATGTACCAGATGTATGGAATGCAACTTTTGAATATCCAGATAAAGACCTAACTCTTTTATACAGTGCAAGTCTTTCAAGTAATAATGCACGTGGAAATAGAATAATGGGTCATGATGCTACCATGCAAATGGGTGGTCAAAGTGGTGGAGGTTCTATTCATGGTTTTGCTGTAACTGCCGATTCAGAATCAACACAGTATAAAGATAGATTAAAGAGTGGAATCATAAATCCAGACTATCCAATCTTTACTTATTCTCCGGGTTCAAAAGAAATTGACGGTGTAACATCTGCAACCTCTCGTTATTTTGCAAATAAAGGTTTATTATATACTTATAGAGCAGGAAAACGCGTAGATCCAACTCACCTTCATATAAAAGATTGGTTAGATTCTATTCGTGACGGTTCAATGCCAAAATGTAATATTGATGTTGCATTCCATGAAGCCGTTGCTTGTGCCATGGCCACTGAATCATATTTCACTGGAAGAAGAATTGAATGGGACCCTGTAAATCGAAAGCTTATTTAGAACTAGAATAATTGTATGAATAAAAATAATCGACTAGGAACAATGATGTTCCTCCAATTTGCAATTTGGGGAGCCTGGCTTCCCTTAACAGCGAGATATCTTTCCGCGAGTTTAGCTGAAGGAGGGCTTGAATTCTCAGGTTCTGAAATAGGTATGATATTAGGGTTAGCTGGCTCTATTGGAGCAATTGCCTCGCCATTTATTGCGGGTCAACTTGCAGATCGTTATTTTAGTACAGAACGTATTTTATCGTTCCTAGTTATCTCTGGTGGACTTGTTAAATGGTATACAGCAAATCAAACTGATTATGTTTCATGGTTATATTTATCTATCCTCTATAGTGTATTATATATGCCTACTTTAGCTTTATCTAATTCAATTGCCTTTTCTCATATAGATGACACTGAAAATACCTTCCCAAAAATTCGAGTATGGGGAACAATTGGGTGGATTATTGCAAGCTGGGCTTTCCCAATGATATGGCTTCAGCAAGATCTTTCATTTCAACTTATGCCACCTTTTTTATCAGGAGAAGAAGTCCCTGGCGTAACAGCTAAATTAGCTGATGCTCTAAAATTTTCAGGAATAATATCAATAATATATGGTCTATTTTGTTTTGCGTTACCACATACTCCACCCAAAGAAAATGCCGTTGAAAAATTAGCTTTCAAAAAAGCTTTTTCTTTATTTTCAAATAAATCATTTCTAGTCCTTGTTTTAGCAAGCCTAGGAGTAAGCATCATTCACCAAATCTACTTTATTCAGGCAGGTCCTTTTTTATCTTCAATTGGTATTAAAGATAGTTCTATTGGTCCAGCAATGACTATAGGACAATTTGCAGAAATTATAACAATGGCTTATTTAGGTTACTTTTTAAAACGTTTAGGTTTTAAGAAAGTAATAACAATTGGAATCATGGCTTATTTTGCGAGATATATGATTTTTGGAACATCATTTTTACCTGTTTGGGTAATGGTTCTTAGTCAAGCATTTCATGGCTTTTGTTTTGCTTTTTTCTTTGCCGCTGGATTTATTTATGTAGATAAATTAGCTGAAGATGATGTCCGTCATTCAGCTCAAACAGTCTTTGGGATAATTATTTTTGGTGGAGGACCTGTTATTGGTGGTTGGCTTTCAGGTAGATTACAAGAAATAAATACAATTGCGGGAGTTTTTAATTACTCAAATTTTTGGTATACACTCGCAGGCATAGGTTTAGTGACAGGAATATTATTTTTATCTTTCTTCAAAACACAATTAAATACTAAAGATTAATTATGAATAATCAACGAATTGGTATTGGATTTATAGGTGGTGGCTTTATTACTCGGTTTCACATTCAATCATTAATTTCTGTAAGGAATTGTGATGTTATAGGTGTCATGTCACGAACTAAAAAATCTGCTGAAGAATCTGCTTTAATAGCAAAATCTATAGGTGTAGGTGATAATGCAAAAGCATATGATTCAATTGCAGAGATGATAGCTGATCCTGCAATCAATGCTTTGTGGGTCTGTTCTCCGAATTTTACTAGAATTGAAACTTTTGAAGAAATTGCTAATGCCCTAAAAACTGGTAAAGGTGAATTAATTGGTGTGGCTTGTGAAAAACCATTGGGACGTAATTATGAAGAGGCTAAAAAAGTTAAAGAGCTTACTCAGAGCGTAGGACTATTGGATGGGTATCTAGAAAACCAAGTTTTTTCACCTTCAATAACACGTGGAAAAGAGATTATTTGGTCAAGAGGTGCGGCTACAACTGGACGCCCATATTTAGCAAGAGCTGCTGAAGAGCATTCTGGACCACACATGCCTTGGTTTTGGGAAGGATCACTCCAAGGTGGAGGTGTTTTAAATGACATGATGTGTCATTCTGTAGAGGAGGCTAGGTTTATGTTAACAGATCCTGGTAAACCAAGAGACTCAATCAAACCAGTGAGTATTAGTGCTCATACTGATTGCCTAAAATGGCAACGACCTGAATATGCAAAAATATTATCTGAAAACAGTGGTGGTGAAACCGATTATTCTAAAAAACCATCAGAAGATTTTGCCCGTTCTTTAATTGAATACCTTGATGAAGATAAAAATAAACTTATTGTGGAGACTACAACCTCATGGTGCTTTGTTGGAGAAGGTCTTCGCTTAAGCTTGGAATTATTTGGTCCTGAATATTCGATGTTTGTAAATACGCTTGACCCTGATTTAAAAGTATTTTTTAGTCGTAAAGTCACGGGGTCTGAAGGAGAAGATCTAGTAGAAAAACAAAATGCTGAATCTGGTGGAATGCCTGTGGTAAGTAATGAAGCGGAAGTTTACGGTTATACTGCAGAAAATCGCCACATGGTTGAATCTTTTTTAGCAGGAAAACGACCTGAAGAAAATTTTGATGATGGTCTAGAGGTTACTTATCTACTTATGGCAGCATATATGAGTGCTGAAGAAGGTAAAACAATTCAATTGCCAAATAAGGAAATAGAAACATTTATCCCTGCTGTAGCACGTGGTGAATGGAACCCAAAAGGATGAAAAATGAAAAAACTATTTATACTACTTGTAACTATATTAATGAATAGTTGCGCTACAAATTCTGAATGGACTGCACTCTTTGATGGTCAAACTGTAAAAGGTTTACGTGGATATCAAGAGAAAGGAATGCCAGATTCTTGGGAAGTTCTAGATGGGACATTAAAAACAAAACCAGATCATGGAATTGATCTAATCAGTGAAGAAATTTATAAGAATTTTGAATTAGAACTTGAATGGAAGGTCCCAATTGGAGGCAATAGTGGAGTATTTTACTTCGCTACTGAAGAAGGAGATCACATTTGGGAAACAGCTCCTGAAATGCAAGTATTAGATAACAACGTACATATTGATGGGCAAACAACACTTACGTCTGCTGGTGCATTATATGCTCTAATTCCTCCTTCAAAGTCAGTGGTAAAACCAGTTGGTGAATTCAATCAAGTTCGAATTAAAGTTTACAATAATGAAGTTGAACACTGGCTTAATGGAACAAAGATTGTTGAATATACTTATGGAAGTGATGAAATGTGGTCTCTTGTTGCTAAAAGTAAATTCAATAGTATGCCTTTATTTGCAAGAGCTGCGGAGGGTCATATAGGTTTTCAAGGTGATCATGGTGAAATTTGGTATCGTAATATTCGTATAAGAAAACTCTAATTTGAAACGTAGAGAGTTTATTAAAACATCTGCATCATTAAGTGCAGGAATGATATTAACAGGCTTAGCCAGTACTTTAATAAATGGATGTAATAATCAAATGCCTTTTAAAATTTCATTAGCAGAATGGTCTTTGCACCGTACTTTAAATAATAAAGAAATTGACCACTTAGATCTTGCAGCCATTGCTGAAAATAATTTTGGTATTAAAGCAATTGAGTATGTGAACTCTTTCTTTTTTAATCATGCAAAGGATAAAGCATACTTAACAGAAATGAAAAATCGTGCTGATGATCATGGAGTTAAAAGTCTACTAATAATGTGTGATAATGAAGGAAACCTTGGGGACCCCGATGATACGAAGCGAACCGATTCAATTGAGAATCATTATAAGTGGGCTGAAGCTGCTAAATTTTTAGATTGCCATTCAATTAGAGTGAATGCTCGAAGTTTTGGAAGCTATGATGAACAAATAAGACTAGCAGCTGATGGCCTTCAAAGATTAGTAGAATTTGGTGACAATATTGGAATAAATATTATAGTTGAAAATCATGGAGGCCTATCATCGAATGGAGAATGGCTATCTTCTGTAATGAAAAAAGTCAATCATCCGCGTATTGGAACATTACCCGATTTTGGAAATTTTCGCATTGAAAACGAAGATTGGTATGATCGCTATAAAGGAATGAAAGAACTTATGCCTTTTGCAAAAGCAGTAAGTGCTAAAAGCCATGAATTTGATGAAGATGGAGATGAAACCGGTTCTGATTATTACCGTATAATGGATATTGTTTTAGAAAATGGATATAATGGATATGTAGGTATTGAGTATGAAGGGACTAAGCATAGTGAAATGGAAGGAATTCGCTTAACTAATAATTTATTAAAAAAAATACAAAACTCTATTTCTTAGTATTTACTAATATTCTTTTTTAATCAAAGACTTCTTATTATTTTTATTTTTTCCAGCATTTTTTAATGTTTCTACAATTAATCCTATAAAACCCATTTTTTTCCATTCAGGATGAGTAATATTTTTGTTCTTTTTTAAACCCATTATTACTTAACAGCTTTAACTAGATTATTTATAAGCTTTGATCCATAATCACTTTTTTTATATTCTAATATTTTTAATTTAGTTAATAACTCATCATTCGTTAGTTCTTTATTTAAAAATTTAGTCAACATATTTTGCATAAATTCATCAGGTTTATAAGGTTTACCAATTCCAAGATTAATCGGCCAATCTCTGCTTTTTTCTATATATATTTTTGCTAGATTTATATTTTTTTTCTTTAACAGTTCTATTGCTTTAGCCAAATTTACCCATTCATAAAGTTGTCGGCTCTCACGAGCCATTTCAGATGGCAAAACATTTGCTTTATCTAGGAATACGATTGCCTCATCAAGTTTATTAGTATATAAAAGTGATTTTGCATGCATGATTTGAGCATCAAAATTATCAGAAAACTGTTCTATAACTTTGCTAGAAAGTTGCAAAGCACGTTCCCACTGATTTATCGATTGAAAATATTTGACTGCATTTAATTGAATTATCCATGAATCATTAGATAAAAGAATAGATCTTTCTAAATCTTGAGATATTCCATTTTTTTTCATTTTTTGTCTTAGTGAAGCACGAGTTGCATAAAAAGGTCCATAATTAGGAATATCTTTAAGAGTCTCCATTAATATTAGAGCTTCTTCATCGCGATCTTTTGCCCAATAGTTTAGAGCTAAATAATATTTCAATTTCCAGTTATCACTATTCAATATTGACCAATTTAAAATTTCTAAAGTCTCTCTTCTAAATGGAAAAACAAATTCGGGTGATAAAAGTTCTGCTTTATTAAGGATTAATTCATCTTTTCTTAAATATGCTAACCATAAATGATTGATAGGGTTGTTCTTAGATGTTCTTTCTAATAATTTTATCGCATCATCATCTAATCCTCTATTAAAATAAGAAATTGCTATTTCTAAATGTGTTTGATCTGAGTATTCATTAGTAATTAGAGAATTGTATGCATCCCAAGAGTATTTAGATGAATTTAAATAATAAGCTTCTAAGTTAGCAAAGTGATTAAGTGGATCAATTGATAATAAAGTATTTATCCATTCTTTTGCTGAACTAATTTCACCTAATTTTCTAAAAGCTGTAATCATAACTTGCATAGCGTTAATATTAAAACGATTATAATCCAATGCCGTTGATGCATATTCAATAGCTACACCCCATTTATAATTAATTAAATGAATCTCTGCCATTTGCGTTAAAGCTGCAGATCTATAACCTGAAGAACGAGAAGCCCAACCAAAGGCTTCATTTGCATCATTGTATTTTCCAAGTGCTCTATAAATATTGCCAGCTAAAAAGTTTGCTTTAGGATTATAACTATTAATAGATAAAATTTTTGTAATAGCATTTAATCCTTTTTTATATTTTCCTTTTCGAAAATAAAGATCTGCCATTGCACTATTTGCATCTAAATGATTAGGAGAATTTGACAAAATCTGATTAAATAAATTTTCAGCTTCTAAATAACGTCGTTCTTTTAATAGCTCATAACCTTCTAAAAATTGTTGTTCTTGTTCTGAGATTGAATTCAGAACTGATTCATTCGCTTTAAAAGACCGATCAAATTGAATATCTATTGGGTCTGAACTAAAAAATAGATCAAGCTCTTCCACAACTACATTAAAAGATTTTTGTGGTTTTTTTAAAGTCAATTTCTGAAGTTCCATTGGTTCAAAATTAATGGTTTTTATCATTAAAATTTCTTTATCTGATAAAACTTTAATAGTCCCCTTTTTCTTAATAAAAGAATGAAGTTTTATTTGTAGGCTATCATTTATTACTACATTCATTACACCATCTCTAGAAGCTTCTTTCATTCCTCCAGTCTCTTTTATAGGAAACCAATACTCAGTCCATTTATCCGTACCATAAGGGTCAAATTGTGCTTTAGTTATGGGATTAATATGATCGCCCGGTGAATATTGGACCCATTGACGACCAGCTTGAAATTCAACATATTGTCCATCTGTATCTGTTAAATGATTTTCCCAAATACCTCCTTCATCTGATAATGCCCAGAGCCAAAGTTTTTGGCCAGGCATTTCATCGTGTTTTGCCCAATGACCAAATCCATAATTATCATTATGATAATAACCTCCAAAAAAGTTTTTCCACTGTCCTACTACATGGTAAGACTTATGCCCTTCAAATTGATTATTTTCATAATAGGAAAGATTCCGACCTTTATTATCAAAAGGCCAAGGTTTTACCTCACCGCTATGTTTTAAGTACTTATTGCCTGGAAAAATCATTTCCAAATCATCTTTAGCAAAGGCTGCTGCCGTCATCCAATTATAATAAGCTTGAATAGATGGTGAAGGATTATACCACATTGCTTTTGTTTGAAAGTTAGAGCGTCCTTGTTCCAAGTTAATTTCAACACGCCATTGGGTACGAGAAGGCAGATCTATTCCACCAACAAAGGTTGATACACTACCATCTTTATTTTTCTTAGTAATATAGTCTACAGGTGTAGCAGTGGCAGGTGTATGACCAATTACACCGAAGTTAAACTCTATACCTCCTGAAGTCCAGGGACCTCTTAGAGAAATATTCCTAAATTTCATTACTTCGTTACGATAAATAAATTCTTCTCCATTAGATTTATCAACTGCACCCCAAACTTTTCCACCAACCTCTGGTAAAATAGAAACTTCTATATGCTCATTCTCCATTTTAATTATTTTCCATTCTTTTGGAACACTATCATGACTATATCCCATAAATGAATGATAAGGATATAAACGCCTATCTTTTGATAAAATTGGAATGGGGTTTGGTTGAGAAAAAGGATAAGTCTTTAAACTTCTATTTTCTTCAGTAATACTTGGACCATTATCAGAGCATCCAATAATAAAGATTATTAATGATAAAAGTAAATTTTTAGTT
>CAJJBS010000145.1 GCA_905182385.1 Fidelibacterota bacterium TCS55 | reverse complement strand
AGGTTCTGTTATCTTTGATAAGAATGGTAGATATTTCGAACTTTATATGATTGAACAACAAGGCTATAATGCCTGGGAAAGAGTTGGGGAGCGATTACCTCTAGATTATGACCAAAGCCAATAAAGTCAGTTCATTCTTCTATTTATTAGATACCATTGCTAGATTGAACTATTAATTAATCATATAATTGAAAGAAAACAATCATGATATTTAAAAAAATACTTTTTACTATTTGCTTATCCTTCATTATAGTTGGTTGCAGTGCTAATAGAGTAATTTTTCCTAAGCAGATAGAGTACAATACTTATTCTCAAAATATTGTGGATGCTTTTATTCCGTTTATTCAATCAAAAGGATATGTAGTTTTAAATGCAAATGATACAAGAATGACCACATCAACAGCCAATGGGTTCCTTACGGTAGAATATTTAGAGACAGATTGGTTTAACTCAGGAGTATATGATGAAGCTACTGGTAATCAGTTTATTATAAAGCATAAAGTGTGGGTTACTATAGAAAGACCTGGTACAGTAACAGTGGAATCTATATTTGGTTATATGAGTAATGCGGAAATGGTAATTTATAAAACTGCTTCTCCAGATTTATATCAAATGGTTGCAGTTATTCCTGAAGGATTAAATAATTTAGTTGCTGCTAAGTCTCTTTAAACTATGAAAAAAAATAATTCTACAAAAGATCCAGTAGAACTGCTTATAGAGGATCTCAATGAAGTTTCAAGTGCTTTTAGTACTCGATTAGATTCTTTATTTGACGATGTAGAAAAAAGTGTTGATAGAATCTTTTCTACTAATAAAGAAGATATAAGTACTTCTAAAAATGAAGAGAAATCAAAGTAAGATAGATTGTATTGTGATTTAAATCACAAGCAATGATAATACACTTGTACTAAAACTAGTATATATTTAATATCAACCTAGGTTATAAATACCTTACGAAACTTAATTAAGGAGAATCGAAATGAATAAATTTATTAAAACACTAGGCCTATTTGTTTTAGTAGCAACTGTTTCTTTTGCTTCCGCACAGCAAAAAGAAGTTGATGATACTAAAAAAGGTGGCGCTAAGTCAATGACAAAAGATGATATTAAAAAAGGTGGCGGTAAGCCAGTAGTTGAAGCTAAAGAAGCTCCTGCTAAACTTTCAAGCCATGAGACTGGCGGCCCTGGCGATAAGGGCTATAATAAAGAAAAAGGTAAAGGCATGGAGTCTAAAGGAAACTTTTTCTCACGTCTTTTTGGTGGAAATAAGAAAAAAGAGAAAAAAGAGAACGATCCTAACAACTAGGAATATCTTTTTATAAATCTTTCATTATTAAATAGGGCGAAATTTTCGCCCTATTTTTTTTATCATATAATTGACGTAAAATCTAATTAATAATTTCAAGGAGTAGGCCAAAATGAATTTTCGATCATTATTATCAATCATTTTTTTTATAAGCGGTCTTTTTTCTCAACAATTCAAGCATGATTTCACTGGTGGATATTCTGGAAGAGCAGGTAATACAGATTTTCAATATTGGAATGTTAGTTATGCCTTGACCTCGTATGGAGATATTAATTTTGGCTCTAGTACATTAAAGGATTCAGAGTTTTTGCTGGCTTTTGATAAAAACAATGCTACCTGGGCTGGAGTTAAAAATTATTACAATGATCAAAGTATCATTTTAAAGTTTGATCTTTGGGCGAATGGTACATTCTCACCTTTTATTATTGCAGAATCATCATTTGATGATGCCTTAGGAATAAAAAGTCGTTCAAACTATGGCGTTGGTGCAAAATATCGCGTGTTTGGTGATTTGCTCTCTGTCAGTGCTGCATTCTTACAAGAAGAAGAAGAAATTATTGGTAAAAGCAGTATTTCACTTTTTGCAGATTATGGTGACTCTCTTGGCGTTTCTGCTTATGGAGATAAAGTTATTCCAAAAAAATCCTACTCACGATTATCCATAAGACCAAAAATAAAATTACCATTGGGTGAAAATTTCTATTATCAATCAGAATATTATTACAAGCCTGCCGGCGATGATGTTTTAACTGATTGGAAAAACACATTTACCATTAAAACAGCTCAAGATTGGTTAAACATAGTAATTAAATATAATATTAAAAGAGACGCTCGTCCGGCGCCCAAAGTTTTTATGGATTATGATCCAAAATATTACACTGAAGGTCAAAGTATAACATTTCAAAATCCAGGCAAAGGTACTATACCAAATATAGATAGAGATATTTCTCAATCTAACAAGGATGGTTATGGGGATTATTATATAAATAATTATAAATCTGAAGATACAAGGCTCACAATTGGAATTAATATCACGTTCTAGTCCTTAATGAAATTATATTTATCTTTATTTTTAACTATTTTTTTTGCAGGATGTACTTCACTATTAAATAAATCGACAATCGAAGTTCCTAAACTTTCTGAAAAAAATAGATTATTGGGAGCTTTACTGCCTGAACGTATATGTTATGATGTTCAGCATTATGATATAAATATTGATATAGATGTTGATAATAAATATCTAAAGGGTTACGTTGATTTCGATGCTATAGCTGTAAATGATTTTAATTTGCTCCAAATTGATTTAGCAAAATCAATGAAACTTAACAATGTTGAATATAAAGGCGAAAAGCTAATTACTAGTCGTAAAGAAGATGCTGTCTTTATTGATTTCCCAAATATTTCTGCGGGACAACAATTTACATTCAGAGTCAATTATGAAGGGAAACCCCAAGTAGCTAAAAATCCACCTTGGGATGGTGGCTTTATATGGGAGAAAGATGAAGCTGGTAGAGATTATGTTTCAGTTGCTTGCGAAGGAGATGGTTGCGGACTTTGGTGGCCTCTTAAAGATCATATCTCTGATGAGCCAGACAGAGGTGCAAAGATGACTTTTACCGTACCTGAAGACCTAATGTGCGTAAGCAATGGAAAGCTGATAAATAGTGTTAATAATAATAATGGTAAAAGCACATATGTGTGGGAAGTAACGAATCCTATTAATAATTATAATATTTCTGTTCAGCTAGGAAATTACGTATCCTTAGTTGATACTGTTCATCGATCAAATGGGAAAATTGAAACATTAAACCATTATGTTTTGGATTACCATAAAGAAGTTGCTAGTACAGTTTTTCCTCAGGCAAGAAAAGTAATTAGGTTTTTTGAAAAGAACTTTGGTGACTATCAGTTTTGGGAAGATGGATTTAAACTTGTAGAAGTCTCATATCTCGGGATGGAACACCAATCTGCAGTAACCTATGGTAATGTTTGGAATAACTGGGGTGGTGATCATCGTTCTTGGACAAAAGATTATTATGGGATTATAGATGGTTTATTATTCCACGAGACAGCTCACGAATGGTGGGGTAATAGTATAACGGCTAAAGACCCAGCACATATGTGGCTTCACGAAGGAACGGCTGTATATAGTGAGGCAATGTTTATTGAACAAGAGCTTGGATATAATGTGATGTTAGATTTTATGCTTCGGAAACGCAATGGAATACAAAATAAAATTCCAATTGTAGGTCCTGAAAATGAAAATTATTGGGCGTTTGGTGATTCCTACAATAAAGGAGCATGGGTATTACATACACTTAGGCATGTGATCGATGATGATAATTTATGGTGGAAGACTTTAAAAACTTTTGCAACTGATAATGCAAAATCAAATGTAAATACTGAAGATTTCATATTACATGTTGAAAAGAAAACAAAAATGAATTTAGATTACTTTTTTGAACAGTACTTTTACGATAACAGAGTACCAACTTTAGAATACTACCAAGGGAAAGATAAATTATATTATAAGTGGACAAATATTTCAGATAACTTTATAATGCCAATAGATATTGAATTAAATGGAGCTGAGAAACGTATTAATCCAACTAAAGCTATCCAAACTGAAACTATAAATGAATTTTCTGTTATACATTTTAAAGATTGGGAATTCTACTTTAATAAGAAAAAGAATTCAGGTTTAGCTAAGTAGATATTTGCCTTAGGCGCTCAAAGATTACTGCACTTACAGCAGCTGAAACATTGAGAGAGTTTGTTTTTCCTTCCATCGGAATTGTAGCTTTGAAATCACTTTTTTCTAATAAAAGTTTTTTGATTCCACGTCCTTCACTGCCGATGATAATTAATATTTTTCCTGAATAATCAATCTTATACCATTCTTTTGCTTTTAAACTATTTTCCATTGCTATAACCCAAAAATCTTCATCTTTTAGATTAGTTATAGTCTGATGAAGATTGCTTACTTGATAAATTGGGATTTGAGTAAATGCGCCTTGACTTACTTGAATGACAGTATCTGTAATACCACAACTATCATGCTTAGGTATGATAATTCCACCAATGCCGGCACATTCTGCAGTTCGAATAATTTGACCTAAGTTTTGAGGATCTTCAATGCGATCTAATACCAATAAACCAATGTTGCCAGATTTACTTTTAAATGATGGAAGTTGTTCTTCAACTGGGCCATTAAAGATTACCACAATACCTTGAGTTCTTAATCTTCCAAATTTTGCTTTAAAGTGTTCTGCTTTAATAATATTTACTCTTCCGCCATGATAATTTAGAGTTTGAGTAATAGTAGAATCACGTTCAGCCTGACTGCCAGATTGAATAAATATATCTATAACCTTATATTTTCTTGATGCAAGTACTGCACCCGAACCATTGATACCGTAAATAGTATGTTGATTTTTTATCATAATGTAGTTGTAAAGAATTTAATAAGATATTTCATCTGGTGATTGAAACAATTACTATAATAATTATATATTTAAACTTATAAAAAAGGAATCATATGTCAACTAAAGAATTTCATAAAACTTCCAATGAGCACGCTGGAGTAAAAGTTGGTGCTAAATTTAAAACAATTAAATCTCATCATGAGGTTCAAGGAGATTTAGGAATGGATGTTGAATTAACTCTTGTAGAGATTGCTCATTATCCTACACTTTATATATTAAAAGATACTGAAGGAAGAGTTTGGACTGTACCATTACATACAGTTTCTCTTTTAAATGAATAATTTTCACGAGCAAAAGAATAAATTGGGTATTAATTCCAAGGTTAGTGAACTAAACAGCTTTTTAGCTGACAACACATATTAATTACTTTATCATTGTTTTTATTTATGGCTTAACTACGTAGATAGTTTATTTTTAATAAAAAAACTTATTGTAGATTATATATTAATAAAATTGGGCGGCAATTACCCTTGAGCAATTTTTTAGATGAATTAAAGAGAAGAAAAGTATTTCGTGTATCTACTACATACGGTGTAGTTGCATGGGTAATTATGCAGATAGGTGAAGTTGTTTTTCCTGCATTACGATTACCAGATTGGGTTTTAACTTCAGTTGTAATTATTCTTTTATTAGGTTTTCCTATCGTTGCTATAGTGGCTTGGATATTTGATAAGACTCCAGATGGAATTATAAAAACAGCACCATCCAAAGAATCAAAAGAAAAGAACTCTGTTACCCCAATTGCTAATATGGAAGTAAAATTAG
>CAJJBS010000144.1 GCA_905182385.1 Fidelibacterota bacterium TCS55 | reverse complement strand
AGATAAGCTAGCAAAGCTCTATGCTTCTCAAGACAAATATGATGATCAAATTTCAATATTGAAAGATCTTTTAAAAATTCAACCAAACAATGAAGCTGCGCAAAGTGACCTTGCACAAGCTTATGAAAAAAGTGGTCGTGATCCTTTAGATGTTTATAAAAATAGATTTGATAATAATCTAGACAATGTTAGTTATGGCCTAGATTATGCAGATAAACTTGTTGTTGCAGATAGGGCAGATGATGCTATTGACGTATTGAAACAAGTAGTTTACGTTGATCCTTCAAGTAAGGTTGCATATCGAAAATTAGCTCAAGCATATGATTCAGATGATAGGTTGCAAGATGCCGCTCGAACCTATGAGCGTCTTTTCAAACTTGATCCTCGTGACTTTAGAGTGGCAATTAAAATTTCAGATGTTTATGTAGAAAATCAAGATTATAAATCAGCTTTTAATTGGGCAGATAAAGCTTTAACGCTTTCAGGTGAAGGTGAAGCTTATGGTGCTAAAGGGAATGTATATTATAAAGCTTTTCAAGCTTGTAGGTCTGGAGAGATTTCTGTTGATGATCGAGTTGTAGCAACTTTATCTCATGAATTATTTATTCAAGCCGAAGAAAATGGTTTTACTAGGTATAGTAGATCAAAAGAATGGTTAAAAGAGAATGAAGTCCTCTTTGGTAAAGCTCAATGGTTTATGATGGATGCTGATGTGAAAAATAAAGGTTTTATTAAAGCTTCAACTGCCTGTTATAAATGGGTAAGTGAAAGACTTAATAAGGGTAAGGGTTGGTAATAAATTGACCAATAGTACAAACGCTTCCTCTTTTATAAAAAGATCTGATCCTAAAATATATGATATTTTACAAAAAGAAATTTCAAGAGAAGACCTAACTTTAGAATTAATAGCTTCAGAAAACTTTGTTTCCTATTCAATTTTAGAGATGGCTGGCGGTGTTATGACAAATAAATACGCTGAAGGTTATCCTGGTGCAAGATATTACGGTGGATGTGAGCATGTAGATGAGGCTGAAAATTTAGCAAGAGATCGTGCTAAAAAGCTTTTTGATTGTGAATATGTAAATGTTCAACCCCACTCAGGCTCGCAAGCGAATATGGCAGTTTTGATGACTTTCTTAAATGTTGGCGATACTATAATGGGTCTAGATTTAGCTCATGGCGGACATTTGACTCATGGTAGCCATGTTAACTTCTCTGGAAAATTATATAATTCTGTTTCATATCAGGTTGATAAAGATACAGGTAGGGTTGACTTTAATTCAGTAAGATCAATTGCTAAAGAATTTAAACCTCAATTAATTATTTGTGGTGGTAGCGCATATCCTAGGCATGTAGAATTTGAGCAATTCAGAGAGGTTGCTGATGAAGTAGGTGCTTTCCTTATGGCAGATATAGCTCATCCATCTGGATTGGTTGCAGCGGGCCTTCATCCTTCTCCTATGAACTATTGCGACATAGTCACTAGTACTACGCATAAAACACTTCGCGGACCCAGAGGTGGGATGATAATGATGGGTAAGGATATTGAAAATAAATGGAAAATAGTCGCACCTAAATCAGGTCGGACTAAAATGGTTTCTGAGCTTCTAGATTCATCTGTTATGCCTGGAATTCAAGGTGGCCCATTAATGCATATTATTGCAGCTAAGGCAATTGCTTTCAATGAAGCTCTTCAGCCAGAATTTAAGATTTATGCTCAACAAGTTATTGATAATGCTAAAGCTATGAGTGAAACTCTCTTATCAAAAGGTTATAATTTAATTTCTGGTGGAACGGATACACATGTTGTACTAATAGATTTAAGCAACAAAGATGTTACAGGGAAATTAGCTGAAAAAACATTGGAAAAAGCTGGGATTACCGTTAATAAAAATATGGTGCCATTTGACAAAAGAAGTCCTTTTATTACTAGCGGTATTCGTATTGGCTCACCTGCAATAACAACGCGTGGGATGAAGCAGAACGAAATGGTCCAAGTAATTAATTTAATTGATAAAATAATCACTAATATTGAAGATCAGTCAATTATTGAAAAGGTAAAAATTGAAGTAGAGTCTTTATGCTCCTCATTTCCTTTATATAGTGAATTGCATAATTAAATTTAAAAAAAACATTGTTCATTTATTAGTAAACCAACTTTTACTTTTTTCTTTTATATTTATTTCTTGTAGCCCCACTCTTACTGTTCTAAAGTTCAATCCAGAGTTTGCAAAAACATCTTATAAATATATTGCTGATAAATCTGAAAAATCGATTATAACATCACCAAATAATGGTAAAAAATTGTTGAAAGCATGTGAAACTTTAACAAAGTTTTCTTTTGGTTTTACAATGGAAGAAGCAGATCAAAAAGTAATGTTTGATTACAAAAAAGGTAAGCTGCTGTATAAAAGTGCACATGAAAAATTTGTTAGAGCTGTAGATTATGGTGAGCGAGCTTTAACAGTTAAATATAAAAATTATAATGATTGGATTATTGGTCAGACATCAAAATCTCCTATCTTTACATCCTTAGACTTACCATACTTGTACTGGACTGCTGGTGCGTATGGAGGTGCTATCAAATCAAGTCAAGGTGATCCAGAATGGATAATTAAATTACCAAGGCTAGGCAAATTATTAGAAACAGGACTTTCATTAGATCCAGAATGGAATAAAGGAGCTTTCTATAGTGCAATGATTTCGTATACCATGATTAGGCATGATGCTCCACCTGATAAAGAATCAATTGCAATAAATTACTTTAAGAATGCAGTTAGAGCATCAAAGGATTTAGACTTAGGGCCGTATGTTGCATTAGCTGAAAGCGTAGCCGTAACTACTCAAAATAAAAATGAATTTACTAATTTACTTTATAAAGCATTAAATATTGATATCAATACTGACTCTGATTTACGTTTAGCCAACTATATTAATCGAAATAGAGCAATATGGTTACTTGATAATATAGATGAGTATTTTTATTAGTTATTATGTTTAGAAAATTTTTATTAATAGTTTTTACTTTATGTTTAGTAAGCCAATTTATTTGGGCAAAAAAAATTATTATAAAAATGGCTACACTGGCTCCAGAAGGTACAGAATGGCATGGACTTTTAGTTGAGCTAGGGCAACAATGGAATGTTGTTACTAATGGTGAAGTTCGATTAAGAATCTATCCAGGTGGCGTTGTTGGTGATGAAAGAGATATGATTCGTAAGATGCGAATTGGTCAAATACATGGCGCCGCAATATCAAATGAAGGTATGACAGAAATAAATCCATATTTTACTACCTTTTACATGCCCATGATGTATCAGTCTTACGATGAAGTTGATTTTGTTCGAGATCGCTTAAGTGATGAACTATTAAATAAAACTGAAGAAAATGGATTTAAAATTTTAACAATGGTCGACGTGGGTTGGGCTTATTGGTTTTCTACAGATCCTATATATACTCCAGATGATCTTAAAAATAATAAAATTTTTATTTGGGCTGGCGATTATAAGTCTGCACAATTATATGAGAAACATGGATACCAACCAATACCTCTAGCAATGACCGATGTTCTCTCAGGTCTACAAACAGGTTTGATTACATCACTTGGTTTTAATCCATTATATGCATTGGCTCAACAATTGTTTGGCATTGCTGATAACATGCTTAATATGAAATGGGGCAACTTAACTGCAGCAATTATTATAGATTTAAAAACATGGAAAAAAATTAAGCCTGAACATCAAGAATCAATGTTAGCGGTAGCTAAAAAGATTGGCGATGGCTTTCAGCAAAAAAATAGATATGAATCTGATAAATCAGTTGAAGTGATGAAAAAATATGGTCTTAAAGTTAATACTCCAACTCCTGGACAAGTTAAGATATGGCATGACTTGATAAAATCAATGTCACCGGATATTCGTGGTTCACTAATAGAAGAAAAAGCATTTGATAGACTGATGGAGATAAAAAAAGAGATGGACTCTCGTTAGCTGACTATTTTATTTGTTTTTATTTAATATAAAATCTTTTGATCAAATTCTAACGTTTCTGGTTTTTATTATGTTGGTTTCTTTGCCTGTCATAGAAGTGATTTCAAGATTATTTAATTCAACTGGAATTGTAGCTTCTTCTGTTTTAGTTCAACATTTAACATTATGGGTAGGCTTTCTAGGTGCTGTTATAGCATCTCGCCGAAATAATCTTCTTTCTTTAACGACTAAACCTTTATTCTCAAATACTGAAATAATTGAATGGAAAAATATTGTTGGTAAAGTTACAAGTATTTTCATTGTTTTATTATTAGCATACGGTAGCTGGACTCTTGTGCAAGTAGAAATGGAATACCCATTTAATATTGCACCTTTTATTTCTAGATGGTTTACTCAGTTAATAATGCCTATTGGCTTTTTATTTATTGCTTTTTTTATGTTTATTAATAGTTTCCAATCAGCAAAAGAAAAGATACTTATTTTGGCTTTTATAGTTCTAGTGTCTTTATTCTTTATTTACTTTGAACCTATTCAAGAATCAACTTTTTTTATGTGGGTTTCTATTCTTGTGATTGCTTTATCTTTATACTCGGGAGCGCCTATTTTTGTAGGCTTAGGTGGTTTAGCTATTCTTTTTTTCTGGCGTGACTTTACTTCTCTATCAGCAATTTCAGCTGAAACATATCGCATTGTTGTTTCTCCAACGCTTCCGACAATCCCTTTATTTACATTTGCAGGTTATATCCTATCTGAAAGCAATGCTTCAACGCGTTTAGTTAATCTATTTCGTTCTGCTTTTGGTTGGATTCCAGGAGGAACACCAATTATTCTTGTTTTGCTTTGTGGCTTTTTCACAGCATTAACAGGTGGATCAGGTGTCACTATTTTAGCTCTAGGTGGTCTTTTTTTACCCATATTAATTAAAGAAGGTTATAGTAGAGTCTTCTCTTTAGGTCTTATAACAGTTGCTGGTTCCTTAGGTTTATTATTCCCACCAAGTTTGCCATTAATTATTTATAGTGTAACTGCTGGAGTATCTATAAAAGCTGTTTTTTTAGCTGGAATTATCCCGGGCTTAGTTATGCTTTTCATGGTAGCTGGTTGGGCTATTTTACAAGGTAAAATACAATCTGTTAAAAAACGTTCCTTAAGTTTCAATGAATTAAAAGATTCGTTATGGGAAGCAAAATGGGAAGCCATAATTCCTATTTTTATATTATTTGGAATTTTTGGCGGTTACTCAACTTTAGTTGAAACTGCAGCTATGACTGCTATTTATATCTTTATTGTTGAAGTATTAATTCATAAGGATATTAAATGGTCAAGTCTTTATAAGATCACACTTGATTGCGCTTCTTTAATTGGTGGAGTTTTAATTATCCTAGGAGTGGCAATGGGACTTACTAGCTATCTTGTAGATGCTCAAGTGCCACTTCATTTATTAGAATGGGTTAAATTAAATATATCTTCAAAATTATTATTTTTACTCATATTAAATATTTTTTTACTAGCTGTTGGTTGTATGATGGATATTTTTTCAGCAATTATTATTGTTGTACCATTAATAACACCCTTGGGTATTTATTTTGGTATAGACCCTGTGCATCTATCTATAATTTTTATAGCAAATTTAGAATTAGGGTTTTTAACTCCTCCCGTAGGTATGAATTTGTTCTTATCAGCTTACAGATTTAAGGAAGATATGCCAACAATTTATAAATCAACGCTACCTTTTTTCATTGTAATGTTAATAAGTGTTTTAATTATAACATATATACCTGTTTTATCAACATGGTCACTAAATTAATTTAATTTTAATTAAAATATTTTTTTCTATTTTCTTGCCTTGTCTAAGAAGAAAAGAGTAATTTTAACCATGAATATGGAGTGCCTATATAATAACGCTAACGGTTGAATCGTTTCTCTAAACTTATAAAATATGTAACCCCTTTATTGGGTAAAGGAATATTTATGAAACGTTTATATTCAATTGTTGCGGCGCTTCTACTCTCAAGTAGTTCGTCCCTCAATGCGCAAAGTGAAGCTGGATCAATATTTTTACTCATTTCTCCAGGTGCTCGCGCTGGTGGAATGGGAGAGGCGCAGGTAGCAGTGGCAAATGATGCTTATGCTAGTTATTGGAATCCTGCTGGTTTGGCTTTCCTGGAAGGATCTGAAATAGCAATAATGCATGTTAATTGGTTACCAAATTTAGCTGATGACTTATACTATGAATTTCTAGGCTTTAGAAGAAAATTTGAAAATTTAGGAACCTTAGGTGGCCATTTAATTTATTTAAACCTTGGTGAGCAGGTTCGTATGGATGAGTATGCTCAATATCAAGGTAAATTTACATCATATATGACGGCAGCAGCTATTTCTTATAGTACAAAATTATCTTCTTCATCTTCTTTCGGTATGAATGCTAAACTATCATATCAGCATTTAGTTGAGTTGGGTACTGGATCTGAAAAAGGAAGTGGAACTTCCACAGATTTTGGCTTTGATTTAGGTTATATGAAAAAAGGTTGGTTAACGCCAAAATTAGATCTGGGCCTGACAATGACAAATATTGGGCCGAAAGTTTCTTTTATAGATCCCGACCAAGCTGATCCACAGCCAACAAATTTAACATTTGGATTTGCTTACGAATTATTTAAAAATGAAAATAATAGTTTTAAGGTAGTTTACGATGTAGATAAACTTTTGGTTTCTTCTTATCCAGATATGGATTGGGATGGTGACGGTCTTATTGGTGGTTATAATAGTAGTGGTGATGAAACATCTAAAAATAACGACTATAATAAAAATGGAAAACTAGAAATAGCGCATAAAGATCCACTTTATAAAGCAATCTTTACCTCATGGGTGGATGATTGGTTATTGGGAGGAGATATTGATCTATCACCTTCCGGTGAAGACGCAGACCGAAAAATTGGTGGTTGGGAATGGTTAGGTGATGCGAATGGAAATGGAAGAAGAGATGCGGATGAAATGATTAATACTTTTAAAGAGTATGGTGCGAAGTTTGGTGATTCAAATTGGGGTGCCTATAATGAATGGGGACAAAAAGAAATTGGTTCAGCCGATGATAGATCATTGCAAGATGAATTAGATAAGTTAGTGCATAATTTTGGAATGGAATATTGGTATTCAACTTACTTTGCTTTAAGAGGGGGTTATTACTTTGATAAAACAGGTAAAATATCAAACCCTACATTTGGAGTAGGTTTAAGATTCTCAAATTATGGTTTTGATTTTGGTTATACTTCGGGAGAACCTGGTCATCCTTTGACCAATACCATGCGTTTCTCTATGAATCTTTTATTCTAATCTAGTTTTAGATGAAAGCTCCATTCTCCCTTAGGAAGATTTCAATTTTTCTTTTAATCTTTTATTCAACGCTATTTAGTCAAATAAATGGTGATTTAAAAGTTGCTTTGATAAGAATCTCTTTTCCAGTAGATGCTTATCTAGGCATTTCTGGAAATGGAGATTACTTATATGATTCATATATAGATCAATGTGGCGAATATACAATCGATCCTCCACCTCATGATAAAAACTATTTCAAATCCCATCTAGAGGCTGTTAATAATTATTATAGATCAGTATCAAATGGGAAGTTTGGATTAGACTTAAGAGCTTCTAAAATTTTTCCCAGTGAAGGTCAATCTAGCTATAAGCTTGAGCAAAAAATGAATTATTACAATGAAATAGATATGGATAATGTTCATGAAAAACGTATTACTGAATTATTAAAAGATGCAGCTACAAAAGCATATGAGATTGATAAAATTGATTATAATGAGTTTGATTTAATTATTATAGTTCATCCAGGCGTAGGGCAAGATTTTAGTTTACCATTTCTCGATCCAACGCCTGAAGATATTCCTTCTACGTATATTGATACTGGAATGGTAGTGAAACATTTAGGTGGACCTATTAAATTTAAAAATTCATCGATTTTAAATGGAATTGTAATTCCGGAAACACAAAATCATCTTTTTTATGAATCTGCATTATTTGGTCAAATGGCAAATCCATGTGATGCCCAATATAGCTTAACTGGCACGTTATCAATGATGATAGGTTTTTCAATAGGTCTTCCTCCATTATGGAACATAGAAACTGGTTTCTCTGGAGTGGGAATCTTTGCACTAATGGATCAAGGCTCAAATAATGGTAGAGGTATTATTCCAGCACCGCCTGATGCTTGGACTAGAGTTCATGCAGGTTGGGCCACAACAATTATACCTTCTAATTTTAATAAAATTGAACTGAAAGATTCTTTGCATAATCAAATCATAAAAATTCCTATAAATGATAATGAGTATTTTTTAATTGAAAATAGAAATAATTGGTTTAGGGAAGGTGTAAGTATTGATTCAGCTAGGTATACAATATGGGAGAAATCAAATGCTTACCCTTCATTTATAAACATCCTCATAGATTCAGTTAACATCTCTAAAAATGAATTTGGTGTTATTACATCAATTCCAAATTATAATTTAGGTTTACCAGCCTCAGGTTTATTGATATGGCATATTGATCAGAAAAAAATAAATGAAGGATTTAATACTTACTCTATTAACTCAGATCCTCAATTAATGGGTATCGATTTAGAAGAAGCAGATGGTGCGCAAGATATGGGGTATATATCAAATTTGTTAACAGATCCATCTTCTGGCTATTGGGGTGATATGTGGTTTAGAGAAAACCTTGAATATTTTAGAGCTAATTCAACAACTAGTATGGATTTTTCTTCTTTTACTTATCCAAATACAAAATCTAATTCTAGCGCTAATTCTGGTATTTATATTAGTAATATATCAGGCGCTAGTCGTACTATGTCTTTTAATTTATCTTCATCCTATGATATAAAAGTTATTAGCGACACTTCTAAATCAATATTACTACAATGGGATATTGATAATGATGGAAGTTTAGACTTTATAGGCTTGGGAGATTCTTTATGGTGGAGTTCAAGTTTAAATGATTTTAAGACATTTCATAAATCATCAAATAATAATTATCAAGTATGTATTGTCCAAAACACAAACATGAATTCTAATTTATTAGAAGTTACCTTTGTAAGTGAAGATGGTGATGATTCAAGTTTTGAATGGTTTGAATATGATATAAATAATAAAGATTTTAAGCTTAAATGGTCTTATAAATTAGAGAATTTTAATAATTTAGAATTATTGAAAGCAGATATTGATGGTGTATGGGTTAAAAGTGAGACTACAATATTATTAATAAATAGTGACGGGTTGATTGACGATCTAGTAGACCCATATTTACTAAACTATTCATCAATCTTGTCAAAAAATATAATTTTAAAAAATAATAAAATAATAATTAATAAATCAATAGTTAAAGATGGTAAATATAAGTCATTGTCATTGATTGATCTAGATAACGATTCAATCGTTGAAGTAGTTGCAGTCAATGTTAATGGTAACATTGATGCTTTTGATTTAAATCTATATAATAAAAATGGATTTCCATTATATAGTAATGCAGATAGTCCAATCTTTTCAATGAACCTATTTGATGATATAAGACGTGAATTAGTTTATCAAAATAATAATGGTGAGATAATAATATTAAATTATGAAGGTAATGTTGTTGATAAAATTTCTACTAAATATAAACTAGTATCACTCGGTAGTTATCAAGGTGAAAAAGGAATACTAACAGACAAATCTTTTTTTGCTTTTGTTGATGATGATAAAAATAATTTTAATGAATGGCGATATCCATTTTCTTCTGCAGATAATTCAAGATATTTGCAACTAAAAGAACCAATCTCAAATAGAATATTAATTATAGATCAAAATCTTTCATATGCATATCCAAACCCTTCAAGTGGTGAAGCAATTAATTTCCGGTTAAAATTAGGTTTTGTTGAA
>CAJJBS010000143.1 GCA_905182385.1 Fidelibacterota bacterium TCS55 | reverse complement strand
TTAATTGAATCTTTTTCAATACCTACAACATAGCAATTATTTAGTGTAGTTGTTATATCCTCTCTACCAGCACCATGCATAATTCGGCCACCTGGAGTGAATTTAAAATTTTCAAGAATTGAGTAAAATTTCTTTTCCCATGTTTCTTGTAGCTTCTTAGTTTTTTCAACAGAAGCAAGAGCTTTTGCTTGTCGTTCCCATAATTCATAAGGGTGGGTTTCCCAAGGGGCTAGATATTTATTTTTTAATATATCTGCTCCTAGAGAATCACCTTCGTAGTAATTTTCAATGTGGTAGATCTTTTGATCATTTGAAGAATCTTTTTCATCAACTTCTTTTGTAAGCTCACGAACAGTTTCTTCAACAATGGTTTTTATCTCTTCTGTAGGTTTTTTTCCTGCGGGAAAATTAAGTTCAATCGCTTCAGCCATTTACAACATTCCTTTTTGGTATGTGGTTTCAGTTATAAAAATCAAGGTTTGCTTATTAGGCTGACAATTAAAAAAGTGATAATTCAGTTGGTTGGCACAACAAATATATAAACGAAGTAAAAATAACTCAAGAAGAAAAGTTGAAAAAAGTATTTTGTGCTCAATAAAAAAAATGTTTTCCCCAACTTTTCCACAATTTATCCACATATAAACTTCTATTTTAGCTAAAATAGATTAATTGTAAATCTACAAAAAATCTATGATTATACTTTTAACAGTGTGTAATAGATAATATGTTTAAAATTTGGAATAGAAACGCTAGAGCAAATAATATTTCAATTATAAATTCTAATATTATGAAAATACAATATTTTACTATTATCCATGCTTTTGAAACTTGTAGAGTTAGTTCAATTTTTATATTCAAATTAAAATTCTGAGATTATATACGTGTTTTATTATTCTAGACGTTTAAACTTTTTATTAAGCAACATTTATCGTTTCTTTATACTTTTTATTATTTTTCGTTTAGCTTTTGTTTTATTATTTGTATCTAATAAAACTACTGATTTCAATGATTTATTATATGGAATATGGATTGGTATAAGATTTGATTTACGTTTTGCATGCTTTATTCTAATTCCAATTATGATTGCTTTTCTAATTCCTGTCTACAATCCATTAAGGCAATCTTCTTTACGTTTTTTAACTCAAATGTATCTTAAGGTATCAACTTTAATTATAATTTTTCTTTATGCTTTTGATTTGGGTAATTACGCTTATTTAAAACAACGAATAGATATTTCTTCAATAAAGTTATTAGAAAATCCATTAATTGCATTTGGAATGGCATGGGAGTCGTACCCCATGCCATTCATTTTATTAGCCTTTTTAATAATAGTTTATTTTATATGGCGCCAGATTAATAAAACTTTAATTCTTTTAAATGATAGGCCGAGAATATTCAACTTTGGTCATAATGTTATAGGATTTGTTACTAGTGGCATTATTTTTATTTTTGCAATCTGGGGAACCTTTGGACAATATAGACTCCTTTGGAGTGATGCTCATTTTTCTGATGATCCCTTCATTGTTGCTTCTGCAATTAATCCGATCCTTTATTTAAATGAAACAAGTTCATTTGCATTAGAAGACTTTAACGAGAATAAAACGCGCTCTAATTATGATTTGATGGTCAAAGAATTATCTATTGATAAACCAAATTCTAAAGATTTATCTTTTTCACGTTTAAAGATTAAAAATGAATTGATAACACAACCAAACATTGTTGTTATATTTTTAGAGTCTGTTGGTTTTAATCGAATGTCTAGATCAGGTAATCCATTGAATTCAACTCCTAATCTTGATGAGCTATCTAAGCATAGTATATTTTTTAATAGGTTTTATATTCCAATGGTAGGAACTGCAAGATCTGTTTTTGGTTTAATAACTGGTATACATGATGTTGCTAGTGTTGAAACTGCCTCGAGTAATCCTAGAATAGTAAATCAGTATTCTTCAATCAATGCATTAAAAAACTATGAGAAATACTATATAATGGGCGGCAGTGCTAGTTGGCGTAATGTTAGAAGTCTTCTAAAAAATAATATACCTGATATTAAAATTATGGAACAAGATCAAATGGATTATCCTAGACTTGATATCTGGGGTATATCTGATAATAATTTATTTAAAGTTGCTCATAAGACTTTTGAAAGAATGAATACCTCTAATCCATTTTTTGCAATAGTTCAAACTGCAAGTAATCATAGACCTTATTCAATATCTGAGGAGGTTGAAGGGTTTAATTTAATTAATGTTGAAAGCTCTATTTTATCTAATGCAGGATTTGATTCGGAAGAACAGTTTAATTCAATGAGAATGCTTGACCATGCAGTTGGCGAGTTTATTTTATCCGCAAAATCGAGTACTTACTTTGATAATACATTTTTTTTATTTTTTGGTGACCATGGAACCTCAGACCCAAGAGCAATGCATATGCCAAAATCTGATTTTGATTTAAAATTAAGATCTTACCAAGTTCCTTTTTTTATCTATAGTCCCGGGTTAATTAAAAATGGAAGTATTCGGAGTGATGTTTCACAATTAGTAGATATTTTACCAACTATAAATGGACTCGCAGGTAATAATTATGAAAATAGAACGATGGGTCGTGATTTATTAAATGATGAAATACCTATTGATCCATTGGCTTTAATAATAAATAAAAAGATGGCAAATCAGCACATTGCAGTTATTGGTAAAAATCATTATTTATCCATGTCCAAAGATGGGAATCAAATTCAATTACACGAATTATGGTCAAATGAACCATTAGTTGACGTAAAACAGAAATATCCCGAAATTACAAGTAGCTATGCAGCTCGATTAGAAGGAATTTATGAGACTGCAAAGTACATGCTTTATCATAATCAAAAATAAAATTAGAAATATTTAAATGAGTTCACTTCAACCTTTTCATCTAGCTTTTCCAGTTAAAGATTTATTAGAGACCAAAGAATTTTATACTCAAGTTTTGGGCTGTACATTAGGACGCTCTAGTAACCATTGGATTGATTTCAATTTATTTGGACATCAAGTAGTTGCACATTTGAAACCAGGTGAAGTTCAAAAGGTAAATACAAGTGATGTAGATGACAAACAGGTTCCAGTACGTCATTTTGGAATAATACTTGAGTGGAATCAATGGCATGAATTTTCAAAAGATCTTAAAGGGAAGGGTGTTGATTTTTTGATTGAACCCTATATTCGCTTTAAGAATGAAGTTGGAGAGCAGGCAACCATGTTCTTTTTAGACCCAAGTGGTAACGCTTTGGAGTTTAAATCTTTTAAAGATCCTGAAATGATATTTCAAGATTAATCTTATTTATCTCTATTATTTATAATAACCTTATAGCCGTAAATTCTTGGCTATGAAAATTCTTTCTGTTAATAAAAGTAGTACTGGAGCTGAGTTAGGTCTTCAACCTGGTGATAAAATTGAAGCCATTGATGGTTCCCGTGTAAAAGATATAATTGATTATCGCTTTAAAGTAGCTGATGAAAATATAGTTTTACGTGTTCGTCAGTCTGGGGCTATTCAAGAGTATCAAATAGATAAAGATTATGATGATGATCTAGGACTAGAATTTGAAGAATTTCGAATTCGTAAATGTGCGAATGATTGCATCTTTTGCTTTGTAGATCAGAACCCACCTGGTATGAGGGAAGCTATTTACTTTAGAGATGGTGATTTTAGATTATCTTTTTTACATGGTCATTATATTACAATGACTAATATGGGTTGGAAAGAGTTAAAACGTGTTGTGGAGCAGCGTCTAACGCCTTTATATATTTCTGTTCATGTTACTCAGCCGGATAAGAGACTTGAAATGTTTCTATATGGTAAAGACGATCTCATTCTTAAAAAGTTTGAATACCTTACAGAAAATGGGATTGAACTTCATTCACAAGTTGTCCTTTGTCCAAATTGGAATGATGGTGAATTTTTAGAGAAAACTATTGAAGATATTCATCAATATACTCCTATGGCACGATCTATGTCTATTGTTCCTGCGGGTTTAACCAAGCATCGAGATGGCCTTCCATATATTGCACCTGTTACTACTGAGTATGCAAAAGAATTTCTTCCATTTGCAGAAAAGCTTGCTAATAAATATAAATTAAAGGACGACAGACGTTTTGTCTTCTTAAGTGATGAATGGTATCTAATGACCAAAAAAGAACTTCCATCAATTGCATATTATGAAGATTCAGAACTGTCTGAGAATGGTGTAGGGCAAGTTCCTCATTTTTGGAATAGTTGGCAAAAAGATATTGAATCTTTACCAAAAAAAATTAATAAACCTAAACGAGTTACAGTTTGTACTGGAACTTTAATTTCTGAATGGTTCAAGTTAAATTGGATACCAACAGTTAAAAATATTGAGAATCTTGAAGTTAACCATATAACTATTTTAAATGAATTTTATGGAAGTAAAGAAGTCACAGTTTCCGGTTTATTAGTTGGTAGAGATATCATTGATCAGCTTAAAGGAAAAGATTTAGGTGATATGGTTATTTTTTCAGATCGTATTTTAAGTGAAACAGGTACTGTAACTTTAG
>CAJJBS010000142.1 GCA_905182385.1 Fidelibacterota bacterium TCS55 | reverse complement strand
TTATATACTAAAAAGGGACACCATTTTAAGGGACACAACCCCCGTATCCGTTTGTATATAAAGCCTAAAGCAGATTATTTGTGTACGGTATTGTTATGGAAAAAGTCCCCTTATATATATAACGCCCTTAAACGTACACAGACTTTTCAACCTAAAATCTCAACCCAAAACACCTTTTAGGGGGTGTACCCTTCAAATAAAAGGCACTCACACATAGTTGTAATATTTTTTGTAAGTTATTATAGTATTTTTGTTGAGCAGTATCAAGAAGAGCAGTTTTTGAAAGATAAATATATGAAACGACTCTGGGTCAAATAAAAGGAAATTAAATGAATAATAAATTTAATATTGGCATAATTTTTCGATCAATTACTAAAAAAATATTGTAACTAAATGAACGTTTACGAATTTATCCGAGAAAAGACCGAAGGTTTTCAAGACAACGCAACAGAGTTCCGGGCGAAATTAGAACCCAAATTTCGCCACTGGTCTAATACCCTGAATGATAAAATTACAAATACACTGAATAATCCCTGGATAACCAATCTTAATCCATTTGACAAAAAAGTTGTTGTTCCATCAGAATCAGTTATCCAAAATAAGGTAATAGAAAAAGTCTATAAAAGACTGCAAGAACAACTGGGCCAAGAAATATATGTTGGTGAATGGGAATCGATTGATCAGCATTGTATCAATCAGTTTGCAGAAATAACAGGCGATACACAATGGATTCACACTGATCCTGAACGCGCGAAAAAAGAATCGCCGTTCAAAACAACTATTGCCCATGGTTTTCTAACATTATCTTTAATCCCAAAATTGACCAATACTATTAATTCCTCTACAAATTTATTCCCTGAAGCCCGGATGGTAGTTAATTATGGTTTGAATCAAGTGCGTTTTCCATACCCGGTGAAATCAGGTTCTAGAGTAAGGGCACGCACTCGAATGGTAGATGTCCAACCAAAAAATAATAGTATTGAACTGATAAATGAAATCAGTATAGAAGTGGAAAATAGAAAACGCTTTGCCTGTGTAGCAGAAACTGTATTTCGTCTTTATTTTTAAACCTAATTCATAACTACCCCCGTATCCGTTTGTATATAAAGCCTAAAACAGATTGGTTTTTTACTGATTCATTATGAGAATATGGGAACAAATATCATCTTTATAAGTATATTCTAATATGCTTAAACGCATTATATCCATTAGTTTACTTCTGATTATAGCATTCGTTATGGCAGCACCAATTTTGCATATCGACTGTGATATGCCTTGTTGTGAGGCTGAAGAAATGACCTGTTGCGATAAAAAAATGGATTCAGAGATTACAAAAGCTTGTACAATTGATATGAAAACTTGTGACATGGGGTCAATCTTCGTGCCTCTAATTTCTGCGCCAATAAATAAATATAATATGAAAGTCGATATGAATGTCCAATGGACAATTCAATTTTCCACTTTCATTTCATCATATAATACAAATTATAACTTGGTTTTGTTGGTCCATCCTCCGGAACCACCCCCTGCATTTAATACGCCCCTCTTAGCATAAACATATTCTTTTTCTGAACCGCCATGACGGCGGACTCATTTTTTTAAAACTTAAGGAAAGAATTTGTTATGCGTACAATTTTAAAATATTGCATGTTCACTGTTTTGCTCACTGGATTGTCATTCGGACAAACGGTTGATATTAATGGTGAAAAAGTTGAAGTAGGTCAAGAAGACTTAGTATTTCAGGTCAAAGGTCTTGTGTGTTCATTTTGTGCACACGGTCTCCAAAAAGGATTATCCAAACTGAAGTTTGTGGATAAGACAAAATACACCAAAGGTGTCTATGCGGATATCACACATCAATTTGTCAAAGTTGGTTTAAAAAAGAATAAAGAACCAAATATTAATAAAGCATTAGATGTCATTGCAGATGCAGGCTATGAAGTGCTTAAATCCTATGTGAATCCAACTGGGTCCGAACTCAAAGTAAAAGAATATGAGAAGGCATCCAAATGAAGGATAAAGCCTTAAGTGTCTTAACCTTGTTTACCTCATCGGGTACACTGTTATGTTGTGTGCTTCCTGCGGTGGTTGCCACTATCGCCGGCGGTGCTGCAGTGAGTTCAATGCTTTCTGCTTTTCCGTTTCTCATTCCATTGTCCATGAATAAAGGATGGATATTTGGAGTTTCGGCCATCCTAATTGCCATCAATGGTTATATAGTTTTTAAACCGAATCAAGAAGTGGCTTGCGACGTAGAGGCAGGAGAAGATGGCTGTGAAGTTACCGGTCGATTCAACAAACAGATGTTTTATATATCTGCAAGTGTTTTGGTTATGGGTGCCTTCTTTGCATATGCATTGGTTCCGATCCTCGTATACTTCGATTTGTAGGAGGTGTTATGAAAAAAAGTATAGTTATTTTTGGGTTGACGGGCATATTGTTTGCCCATCAGCCAGTCATGGATATGGCACCTCGTTGGGCCGGCGGTTGGGGATTTCAATTTCGTTATGAAACATTGGGGTCGGACAAAATCCTAGACGGTGAATACAGTAATGCAGGCTTGAGTTATTATCGCAAAACAACTTGGCTAGAAGGTGTTTACACTTGGAAACGATCTATTCGTGCCACATTTAAATTACCCTATCACCAAGTTAAAAGTGAACATCCGCTTGTCGATTGGGGAAATCCAATTAGGAGAGGAAAAGGATTGGGCGATATCATCGTAGCTATCCCTTTGAAAAAGTACTTTAATTTGAAGCGTTCAACCGGAAACTTTGGCGTAACACCTCAAATTCGTCTAAAAACTGGTGATAATTCAGATGTTCTCACGAGTAAAGGTGGCTATGGATTAAGCCTATCTTATAGTGCAGAGAATTTCAAAACATATCAACTTTATGATGTATATGGATGGTCCTTTGATGATGGGTCATCTATGATTGGTGTTGATGTGAATCTTGGTTGGCACCCCATTCATAAAAATGAAACAAATAGTGGATTGTTTGTCATGTGGGATGGCACCTTTCAATTAAAAACGGATAAAGATGGTAATGGTGATATGCGCTTTTTTACAGGGCCTATAGCAGTCCTTTATAAAGGAGGTATCATGGCAAGGATTGATGTGAAAATCCCGGTGAGTGAATCGGTAGATTTAGCCAGTTTGTCCAAAGGAATAATGGTGCAGACCGGCATCGGATTTGTGTTTTAGTCAAAATAAACAGGTATTGTAATAATTGGATAGAATATCAATGATAAGTTTGTATATAAATATAATACTATAATTAAAAAGGTTACTTAATGGTACGTTATAATTCACTTGATGATTCAACAAAACAAAATTTAAAAGAGCAGATTATAGAATGCGCAGTTGCAATAGGAGGAAAAAATCATTTTCTTAGTCTTATTGAAGAAATTAGAGAAAAGCAGATTCATCCCTTACTTTCGAAGGATTCATCTTTTCGTTTTAGTTATGGTCTAGTAAAATGGGGAAAAGTTATTTTCAAAGATAAAGTAGATTTACTTATAACTTTAACTAATGATAGAGAAAACAATGAAAATCTTATGCTTAAGAAAGGAGATAAGAATTATAAGACAATTATGAATTTTCTAAGAACTTTAGGACCAATAACATTTGAAGTACACCCTGAAAATAAAAAAGATGGTGATGGATTTAGTTTGCAAGCGTTTGATCTTATTGATGAAAATACTTCTCATCTAAACTTTATGTTTGATGTCATATTTTTTTTACCAATTAACATTGTTAAAAAACTATTTAATGGCTCAATAAAAAATAATAGTGAATTAAAAGTTATTTTAGAGAAAGAGAAAGTTTAATTATGAATAAATTTATAGCAATGAATAGATTTAAGATAGCAATTGGAAGAGAGCTTGACTTTGAAGATATTTGGAAAAATAGAGATACGCATCTAGAGGCTGTAATAGGTTTTAAAAATTTTAATCTATTAAAAGGTTTAACCAATGATGAATATACATTGTATACATCCCATAGCACTTGGAACTCTAGATCTGATTTTGAAAATTGGAAAAATTCAGAAGCATTCAGAAAAGCACATAGTGGAGGCGGCGAGCATCAAGGTATATATTTAGGGCATCCTAAATTTGAAGGATTTGAAGTGATTCTTTGATTAAAATTCAGAATTTTTATTAAAAGCTTCTATTTATATATAATTGTTTGTTTAATAAATTTACAGTAGATTATATCGTTCAAATCGCTCATACATGCATGAGCTTATTAAAAACTGATTGTTAATTTCTTATGTTATCTAAAATTATAACTATTAAGATTTTTACAAATATTTGAAAGGATATGATACTATGTTTACATTATTGTCATCATCAGTTAATCTGGCTTCAGGTGATTGGGTAGGAGCATCTTTTTGGTTAGTTTCTATTGCTCTTTTAGCATCTACTGTCTTCTTTTTTCTAGAAAGAGATAGTGTTGATCCTAAATGGAAATTATCGCTAACTGTTTCAGGGCTAGTAACTGGAGTCGCTTGGTTTCATTATATGTACATGAGAGATGTTTGGGTAACCACTGGTGCTACTCCTACAGAATATCGTTACATAGATTGGTTAATTACTGTCCCATTATTAATTATTGAATTTTATATAATTCTAAGAGCAGTAACTGATACACCTTCACGTGTTTTTGTGAAGCTCTTAGTTGGATCATTAGTAATGTTAATATTCGGATATCTTGGTGAATCTGGTTTAGTCTTTGGTGATCCACTAGTCCCTTTTATTATTGGAATGCTAGGTTGGATTTATATTATATATGAAATCTATGCTGGTGAAACTTCAGGGTTATCAAAGAGTATAAGTTCTGATTCAGTAAAATCTGCTTATAAAACAATGAGAAATATTGTGGTGTTCGGTTGGGCAATTTATCCAATCGGATATTATCTTGCATATTTAACTGGTTCTGAGGGCAGTTATAATGGAGCGACATTAAACGGTATTTATAACCTGGCTGATTTTCTTAATAAAATCTTCTTTGGTCTAGTGATTTGGTCATTAGCTAGAAAAGAGTCTAATATAAAATAATTTAACTAGTCGTTTTGTAAGCATGAGGTTGGGTTCCTCCACCTCAATAAATACATATAAAGTTAAATAAATATAGAGCCCTTCTTAATTGAGGGGCTTTTATTTATCTCTTCTTTTTTTCTTTTATAATACGTGTTTTAGTGGCTGCCCATGAACAAATTAAACATTTTTCAAGGTTATGATTTTGAGCAGGGCAATATTCACGACCAAAAAAAATGATTTGTAAATGACGCTTATTCCATGTTTTTTTATCCCAAAGTATTTTGAGATTTTTTTCTGTCATATCAACATTTTTTGCTTTAGATAATCCCCATCTCGAAGCGAGTCGATGGATGTGAGTATCTACAGGGAAAGCAGGAATCCCGTACC
>CAJJBS010000141.1 GCA_905182385.1 Fidelibacterota bacterium TCS55 | reverse complement strand
CCTGCAATAGTTGGTAATTTGATAGATTTAGCAGATTTTCGAGATTTTATATTATTCTCAGATAAAGATTTAAACCGTTTAGGGTTACCTGGAAAAGAACTTTTATGGAGTTGTCAAAGAATTAACGTTGATGCAATCTTAGATTTAAATCAAAAATTCAACCCTATATCTGCAGTGTTGTCTGAAACTGTAAATGCACCATTAAAGGTAGGTTTTTTTAGTGATAACGGTGAAAATTATTATAATATTATGATTCGTTGTAATGGTGAAGAATTAGCAGAAAGTGGCTTTAAAGAAGTTTTTCAAATTTTGGGGATAAGATGAATATATACGTATACGAAAATGATGAGACTTCTAATATGAGTCCATTATCGAACAATAGAGCAACTTTTGATATTAGAATAGGTTCTGAAACGTTTCTAGATAGAATAAAAATAATTTTCCCAAATGATTCTATTTCATTATTTGTAAGAGATGAGTTAGAAGCAGTAACAAAAGAAAAACATTTTAATTTGAAGGTGAATCCAAAAGAAGTTGATGAAGGGATTTGGCTTTTAGGGAATGTAATTTGGAATAAAAGTGAATTTCAAAAGTTACCAGGTTCGGAAACATTATTTTATAATAATAATAATTTAATTGGAGCTTTTTTATCTAAAACTTCTGGGAAATATTGGTTGAAAAGTAAGAGTTTAACTCCTAAAGTAGAAAAAAGATCTGAGCTAAAATCAAATTATTGTCCTTACTTATGGGACATCCTAACTGAAATTCCAGACACATTATCAAATGAATTTGAGGAATTTAAAAATAATTTTGAGGTATCAGCTTACACCGGAGTAGAATTTATTAATCCAGAAAGTATTTTTATTGGTAATAATGTTAAAATTCATCCAACAGTTTTAATTAATGCTGAGAACGGTCCCATAATTATTGATTCAAATGTAACTATACAAGGACAAACATATCTAGAGGGGCCACTATATATTGGAAAAAGCTCTCTAGTTAAGCCTTTAACACAAATTAAGAATTCTGTATTAGGTCCGGTATGTAAGGTTGGCGGTGAAATTGATACAGTAATTATTCAAGGGTATTCGAATAAAGTGCACGAAGGTCACCTCGGAGATTCTTTCCTTGGTAAATGGGTTAACTTAGGTTCTGGGACACAAAATAGCAATTTGAAGAATAATTATAGTTTAGTCAATTTGGAGCTAAATAATAAAACTGTAGAAACAAATAAAATTCATATTGGTACATTTATTGGAGATCATACTAAAACTGCAATTGGAACCAAATTAAATTCAGGCTCGATAATAGGGTTAGGTTCTATGATTGCTACTTATGGCTTTCCACCAAAATTAATAAAACCTTTTACTTGGTATATAAATGGTGAAGAAAGAAAAGTAATACTTGACAAATTCTTTAAAACTACATATAATTGTATGTCTAGACGTAAAAAGAAACTTTCTGATTTAGAAATAGATTTATTGAAAAATATATATAATAAGATTTGAATAATGATTGCTGAGTGATAACACTCCGATTATATTCGACACTTATTTTAGAGGAAAAAAATTGATGTTAGAAGGAATTATTTGCCCAGCTTGTGAAGCGCCACTTGATGAAATTGATCTTAAAGAGTCATTGACTTGTAAAAGTTGTAAAACAGATTTAAAAGATAGAAGATTTTTAGATTTTCTTGAATTTTTAATGGCCAATGCTTTAGTAGAAGATTTAGACTTTTTTGATCAAAAAGTATATAGTGAAGATGTAGAGCGTCTCGAACCTGATGATGAAGAGGATGTTGATCCTGCAGAGTTTGAAAAGAAGAAAGATATATTTAGCTTATATGAGTCAGAGATGGAGATGTATAAACAAAAAGCTGAAGATGAAGAAATTAAAGGTTATGAAGATTTTGAAGGAATTGAAGAAGAATGGGAAGACTTTAACCAAAGAGATTTTAAAAATTCAAACAATGCGAAAAAATAGATATGAAAGATAATAAGAATGTTCAGCAAATAAATATTGAACTATCCCAAGAAGTTAGTGAGGGAGAGTACTCTAACTTTGTTGTAGTTACGCATTCACCCGCAGAGTTTGTAATGGATTTTACAAAAATTTTACCGGGAGTTAGAAAAGCTCGAGTTCATTCAAGAGTAATTATGGCTCCACAGCATGCAAAAGCATTCTTAGCGGCACTAGGAGATAATATTAAAAGATTCGAGCAACAAAACGGAGAAATATCGTTTCCTGATCAAGATGGATTTAGTGATTACCCAGTTAATCCTCCTGAAGGATCATTGCCAAATTAATAAAGGAACCAATCGTTCCCTCTTTTTAACTCTCTCATTTTAATTATAACCCATAAACTTAAAACTGTCCAGGCAAGGCCATAGCCAAGTAATCCACCAAAAATTATATCACCGGGGTAATGAACTCCAATATATACCCGACTGAATGCAACCATTGAAGCAATAGAAAAGAAGATTTTTTTGCGGCGTGGATAAAAATAGCTTAGAACAACAGCAGCCGCGAAGATATTTGCAGCATGAGAGGATACAAAACCGTATTTACCTCCTTTCCCCATCAAAATTCTTATTCCATCCAGCATGGCATGGCTAGGTCGAAGTCTTTCAAAAAAAGGCTTTAAAATTGAAGCTGAAGAATAATCAGCTAACCCACAAGAAACGATTAAGAGAATGACAGTTATTTGTCCTCTACGACCTTCTTTTAATATTAGATAGACTAGTGCAAAAATCATTGGAATAGCCCAAATATGTTCATTAGTAATAATAGGCATAAGAATATCAAATAATGTATTTGCGATTACTTTATTAAAAAAATAAAATACAATCTTATCAATATTTATTATTTGTTCTAACATATTAGAAATTAACGCTTATTCATAATTAAAAAAGACTTGACCAACCAGAAATTAAGGGATTACCTTTCATCGACTTTTTAGCAGGGCCGTTACTTAAGAAGGCTGGTGGTTCCCCCGCTCCCAGAATTCTAATGGTCCTGCTTTTTATTTCTATTTGATTTTTTTCGTTCTATTAAACGTTTGATAGACCATAATAAAGTTAATATCCCAATTATGAAAAGTATGTTCCCAAAAATGATTCTTGTTAAATAATCCATAATCGAATTTAATTAGTATCATCATTCTATTCATAGATTTGAAGACTATTATTGAATAATAAAACTAAAGTTAAAATAAAATGGTATTTATCAACAATAAAGATGATGTGAATAGAAAAAAAACTATTCAGCTTCAGCTAGAAAAAATCAAAGATGGCTTGAGTAGACCTCCTGAAATAAAATCAATGAAAATATTGAAAGTAGGAGTTTTAGGCTCTGGACTAATGGGGCATGGGATTGCATATGTAACAGCTCTTGCAGGTATAAAAGTTGTTATGATAGATACTTCTCAAAAAAATGTAAATAAAGGCTTAAGTAGAATAAAGACTATACTTAATGATTCATATAATAAAGGATTCATCTCCAAAGAAATGATTGAAGATGTTATTTCTAGAATAAATGCTACACATGATTCTTCAAAACTTGCTGGCTGTGATTTAATTATTGAAGCAGTATTTGAGAATAGAGAGTTAAAATCTAAAGTAATCTCTGATTCAGAAAAGTTTTTAAAGTCAAATGGAATTTTAGCTTCAAATACATCATCGATTCCAATAACAAGCTTATCTGAAAATCTAATAAACCCTGAGAAATTTATTGGAATTCACTTTTTTTCACCTGTCCACAAAATGAAATTAGTTGAAATAATTAAAGGGGAGAAAACAGATTCTGAAACATTAGCAAAAGCCTTTGATTTCGTTATTAAAATTAAAAAAGTTCCCATAGTTGTAAATGATAGCAGAGGGTTTTATACCTCTCGTGTTTTTGAAAGATATACTGGAGAAGGGATGGCTCTTCTTGCAGAAGGAAATTCTGCACAAGCAATTGAAACTGCTGGTAAGAATGCTGGTTATCCAGTTGGTCCATTAGCTGTAATTGATGAAATTAATATTGGATTAGCGGCAGACATTAGAGATCAAGGATGGCATGATTTAGAAGTTGAAGGAAAAGACTTACCTAGAGGTCCATGGGATGATGTTATTGATTTTATGACTAAAGAGGTAAAAAGAACCGGAAGAGCAAGTGGTGGTGGATTTTATGAATATCCGAAAGGTGAAGAAAAATATTTATGGCCAGAACTTAATAACTATTTTCCACTCACAGATAAACCATTAGATGAAAAAGAAATGATCGATAGATTTTATTTTAGTCAGGTAATTGAAACTATTAGGTGTTATGAAGAAGGAGTTTTAACTAAAGTTGCCGAGGCTAATATTGGGAGTCTCTTTGGTTGGGGCTTTCCTGCTTTTACTGGTGGTACTCTTCAATTTGTAAATACATATGGAATAAAAGAATTTAAAAAACGTTCTCAAGAGTTATCTGAAAATTATGGCGATCGCTTTTCTTGCCCACAATTAATTGATGAAATGATAAATGACGGGAAAACTTTTTAAAAATTACCACTATGCTTGATAGATCTCTTATTGGTAAATCTTACCCTGAAATTATTTTTTCAGTTGAAAAACAAAGATTGAAGCTTTTTGCTAAGGCAACGCAACAGAGTAACCCTATTTATTTTGATGAAGTTTTTGCAAAAAAAAATGGATACCCATCAATATTAGCACCTCTAACTTTTTTAACGACTGTTGGATATGATCAAGGAAAACCATATCAATATTTACAAGACTTAGGTGTGCCAATTGGGAACATTCTTCATGCAAGTCAAGAATATACTAACTATGATTCTATTTATGCTGGAGATGAATTACGAATGGAGAGTAGAATAGGAGAAATCTATGATAAAAAAGAAGGTATGTTAGAGTTTGTTTCATTCGTTTCTAAATATAAGAATCAAAAAAGAATATTAGTTGCAGAATCAGTATCAACCATAGTTTTAAGAAATAATGAAAATAAATAATTATCAAATTGGTGATGAGATTCCAAGTCTTAATATAAATCCCATTTCACGTTCTATGTTGGCTTTATATGCTGAGGCATCAGGAGATCATAACCCTATTCATATTGACATTGATTTTGCAAAAAAATCTGGTCTTTCTGATGTGATAGCACATGGAATGTTAGTTATGTCATTTCTTGCGCAAGCTATAACAAATATTTTTCCACAAGAATCAATTAAGAAGTTTGATTCTAAGTTTATATCGATGACAAACATTAATGATATCCTTACCTGTGAGGGGAAAGTAATAGATATAGAATTGAAGGATTCAATTAAAAAACTTTTTCTTAATTTGGTAGTTTTAGATGAATTAGGGGTGAAAAAACTGTCTGGATCTGCGATTATTGAATTAATAGAATCATAAACAATAAACTAAAACTATATATAGAGTTTGTTTAGAAAAACCTTATTCTAATTGATAGATTAGAAACGAGCGTTTAACTTAAGAGTAATATTTCGCCCGAGCTTTGGTCCACCTACAATTTCACGATGTTCGTCATTATTAATATTCTTGATATTTAACAATAAGCTATAAGGACTGAAGTTTCCTTTAAACTGATAACCGACCATTGTATCAATAATCATATAACTTTTAATTATACCATAGTGTACGCCAGCGGACCATTCAAATTCTGGAATATACCTAAAGCCAATATTTCCCATAAAGCCAGGTTCATTCATGTAGGTCAATTTTCCATTCACTTTATAGCGAGGCGCATTAATAGGATCGTAGGCTTGTAATAAAGGGTTCCAATAGCCTTTGTTAGCTATATAAGAGAAATTTAGATCTGCACTCAATCTTCTTGTAAGAAACATATATAAACTACTGTCAAATCCCCATAGGCTTATTTTCCCATAGCTTATAGATGTTAATGCTAAATTTGGAGAAGAAGTAAAGTTATCATCAGTATAATATGCGCCAAGTGTGTCACCTTGTGCATTGATATCAAGCCATGAGCCTTGTCGAGCGCCTTGATTACCATTCCAAAAAGTTGTTACTACACTTGTGATGGGATCGGTTACGGATCTAGAGGATATTTCATACCATTCATCACTACCAAAAGGAATGTATCGGCTTCCAGGTATTCCATCACCACCATCAACCCATTTACTTTTTTCTTTCAGTGATATAATTCCAAGGATCTTTGGATCTGGATCATCTACCCCATACCAACCATTTTCCATTGTATCAAGGACAACAGGCGTCACCCATGTTAAATCACTTACGAAATCACTATAATTACTACTGTAGAGATCAAAGGTCATTTTTAATCTATTTGAAATCATTCCTGTATAGCCAAATTCATATGTCCACACAACTTCAGATCTTATAGGGTCAATATTTCTATAGGCATCAGAATCAACAAATTTACCAGGGCGTCCTAGAACAGCAGGTACATAGAGAACAGAATTCTTAGGCATTTCTCTTAATCGAAATTCAGTTGTTGAACCAGCTTGAACATCATACATCATAAGTTTATCATTTTGATTACGTATGTATGAATAGCCATCTTTATTACCTAAAGCATAAATACCAAATATCGAATAGTTAGCAGCTTTTACATCTAAGTAAAGGCCATTCGAGGAAGGAGTATTGAAAGCTTTTGCCGCTGTTAGTCTAAAAGTGTGTTTATCGTTTGGTTTAAACAGCAAACCTATTTTTGGTGAAAATTGGGGGTTATAATTTATCTTTTTCCCTGTAAGAGGATCTTCAAAGAAGGTAAAGCCTTTATTTCCATAATTTAATTGGCCGCTATGTAAATCAATTCTACCAGATAATATTAATTCAAAATATTGACCCATCTTAGTTTGAGACTGTGAATAAATACCATATTCATTTGTGGTGAATAGTTCATCCCACTCATCAATTTCTCCATCGCCATCATTATCTATTCCGTCTCTTCCATAGCTTTTTGGATTCAAGCCACCTGTTCCATCCGGAAGAATAGTTCCAAATGTTTCTGGCATAGTTCTTTGATAATCACCGCCCCAAATAAACTTTGTATTCCAAAGGTTTTTAAATTCTCTTGAGTGTTGAAACTGGAAATGAAAAAAAGTAGATCTATCAGTAATAATTCCACCAGTTCTTAAATTAGAGGTTTTACCTGAATTACTTGTATTTAAGTATGCTTGAGCAAACCAATTTTTATAGACCCAACGGGCTTGATAAAAACGATAGACCCAGTCATTGGCTTGATAACGTCCGATGCCGGTTATGTTTAGATTGGTTGCTGTTGCTTGGCCAAAATTAAAACTTGTAAAGTGGTCATCTGAAAAATCATAATCTACGCGAATATCAAAACGTTGATTCTTGATTTTAAAATCAGGAATATCATTTAACCCATCACCATTTCTATCTTTAATTAAATTATCACTCTTAAGGTAAGTTGTATCAACGGTACCATCACCATCACGATCGATTTTTAAATCCCATCCATCCCACCAAGCGAGTCCATCTTCTAGGTATCCATCTAAAAGGTCAGATAAAGCATCGTCGTCATTAAGCCAAGGAGCAAAGTGTGCTTTCTTTTCATCTTCTTCAATGTATTCCCAGTCGTTAGCAGAGAAATTAACAAAAGACATTTTATAACTTAGTTTATTATTTAATTGCCCAGCATGACGGACTTGAGCTTTATTAAAACTACGATCACCTGTTGTATATCCAACGGTTGTCCCAAGTGATTCAGAAGGTCTCTTGGTTATTATATTAACAACTCCTGCATGAGCATTAGGCCCGTAAAGGGCAGAGGAAGGTCCTAAAACAACTTCAATTTGACTTACATCATCTGAGGTTAAAGGTATCACGTTGTAAGCAATAAGCCTTAATGAAGGAACGTTAGCCATTCTACCATCTGTAAGTGTAAGAAGACGACTAGAGAAGCTTGAATTAAAGCCTCTTGCGCTAATATTATAACTATCAAGACCTGAGGAGGTAAAATCAACACCCTTAATATTTTTAAAATAATCACCAAGGTTAGGATTACTCGCAGAACGAATCTTTAACTCAGAAATAACAGAAATAGCAGCTGGGGCATCCGTGATTTTTTCTCTACGACCCCTACTTGCAGTAACTACATATTCTTGAAGTTGAATGACTGAAATATCTAATTCAATATTATAAGTGAATTCTCCACTAGGTTGCTCTTCCAATAAAATAGAAGCTTCAAAGTTTTCATAACCAATATATGTAACTTTTATTTTATAGGTATTAAGACTTAAATCCTCGATTCTATATGCACCTTCAAAATTTGTAGCACCGCCAGTATTTAGTTTATTACTTTGAATAATTACATTCGCACCAACTAAAGGCTCTTTACTCTCAGAGTCGAGAACAGTTCCGATTAAACTAACTTTTTGAGCACTGATTAGTGTGAAACTAAAAAGTAATAATATAATTTTTTTCATAGGTCTAAATTAGTTTTAATTAATAAAAAAGGGGACAAATATATTGTCCCCTTTTTGTTCGAAAAACGATACTCTAATTGATTATTCAAAAATCAATAAATTACTATTCAGCTATACGTTCAAACTTAGCATTGAATTGAATAGTCTCATCTACGTTGAAACAAGTTCCTTCACCAATGACATAGGTTAGCTTTCCGCCAGTCGCCATTGTTGCCGCACCACCGCTTGGATCAAAAATTCTCTGACTATCATTCGCAATTACTGGCATTGCTGGATCTGAACTATCAACTAGGACTGCAAATGGCATTCCAAGTGCAGTAGCACCACCACCACCAGCTAGGTTATCCATGTGCATAAATACTACCATATCACTAACACCTATAGTTCCATCACCATCAAGATCTGTAAGTGGGTTTTTAACGTCAGCTGCTTGAAATTGTGTTTGTACAACTACATTCATAGCATACCATGTCCAAAAGAAAGTCCAAGGTTGAAATTGAGCATTCATAACATATCCTTCAGCAGCTGGTGTACCTTCAGTACTAAAAGCACCTGTGTTTGGATCCACTGGAAGTTCAAACACAGCTGATACTACGCGATCATCTGCCTCACTCCATGTAGACATAACTTCAGCGTATCGGTCTGAATGCGAATCTCTATCAAGGAAGGTAAGAGTTGCTACATCAGGAGCACCGTTAACTCCAAGAGCAACACTAGCACTTCCATCATGAAAAGGAGGAAGCACTTGTGAACCTGTAATTGCAGGGTCACGCTGAATCATAAAATTCTCAAGATTTGGTACTAAAGCACCAGAATTATACTTATCGCCTGGGTATCCCCAGTCAACCCAATACTTACCTTGATCTTCAATATCAGCAACAGTAGCTGCAGTACGACATGCATCTAAATCTGTTCTAATAGTAGGATATTTACCGGTTAAAGTATAAGTCGCACCTTCACCATCGCTAGTAGCATCTTGTGTAGTAAGTGTCATATTGATACCAGCCGCTGCTAGACCATCAGCACCATTACTAGAGGTTACTGGAAATCCTGTCATAACATCACCATTGTTGTGAGTCACAAAAGGGACCAGAGCTAATGAGGCTTGAGCGCCTAAAATTGCTTCAGCATAATTCCATTGGCCAAAGTGTGAAATAGGTTCATCTGTATCAACAGTACGTGTGTAAGTCCCACTCAAATCTATCAATTTCCAAGTTCCTACAATATCTCCATTAACTGAGTCCGTTTTATCATCTTCACAAGCAGAAAACATTAATACTCCTGCTAAAAAAATTGATGACATCTTCATAAGTTTGGATTTCATAATCTCTCCCTATAATAGTTTAATCAAAATTATATTATGTTAGTTTAAATGCTAAAAGAGATAATTATGCTAGATAAGGACTCTACTTAGCCTGAAAAAAAATACATC
>CAJJBS010000140.1:5260-13086 GCA_905182385.1 Fidelibacterota bacterium TCS55 | reverse complement strand
ATCATGTACAATGTTCCACCATCAGAATTAGCAATACGTTTGGCTTCTATTAAAATCATTTCCAAAAGTTTGGACATGTTTTTTTCTTTTGATAGTGCCAAACCAATATTTGCTAAATTACCAACCTGTTTTTCAAGTGACTGAATGTAGTTTTTAACAACCGTTGGAGCATCGGAAATGTATTTTGCTAATTGATTAGATGAATATTTTATTTTTTGGGACATATATTTTTGTTCTAACAGTTTAGAGTGAAAAATTACAGCAACCTTTTACACCTTACAACTATATAGATAGCAAATATAAAGACTAATTATTTTAATTTTGAATATGATTAATATTGATAAAATCATAAAAAACGTATTTGATGAAAATTGGACTGTTAAAAAATTATTTGATAGTGCTAATATTTTAATTGAAGTTGGTGATCCAAAGTCTATTCACGATTTTTTAGAAATTGGACATCTTCCTAAAGTAAATAAAATTATATATAAAAATGATAGAGTGAATGATTGGTTCAATTTATTATCAAAATTAATAAAAAAATCAAATTATCAAATATCAAATATTTTAGAACAAAGGGCAAAGCGTTACAGTGATAAAACATTTTTCCAGATAATTTCAAATAAGAACCTTATTTCAATCTCTTTTAAAGAGACTTGGAGCAAAGTTAAAATTTTAGGTTCATATTTTCAAAATACTCTCAATGATTCTGATACAGTTGGAATTTTAACACCCAATCATATAAATGGAGCACTAATAGATTTAGCATGTTTAGTATATGGGATTAAAGTTGTCCCTGTTCCCTTAAACTTATCATCAGAACATTTAAAGTATGTCATAAATCATGCTGAAATTACTAATCTATTCATAGGTGGCGATCAAGCTAGAGATCTTCTAATCGAATCAAAATTTAAAAGTCAAAATCTAAGCTTAATTAATATAGATAATAAAAATAATTGGGCTAATTTTTGGAATAAATGTTTAAAGCATAAAGTAGTTCCACCAAATTTAAAAGCTCTGGACTCACTCTTAAGTATTATGTATACCTCGGGTACAACTGACAATCCAAAAGGAATTCAGTTTAATCAAATAAATATAGTCTCAAAACGATTTGCACGTTCCTTAGCTCTACCTAACATCGGTCCAAATGATGGATTTTTATGTTATTTACCTTTATATCATACGTTTGGACGTTGGTTTGAAATGATTGGAGCATTATTCTGGGGAGCTACGTACACATTTACAGAATCAACATCTTTCAAAAATCTATTAAGAGATTTTAAACTTGCAAAACCTTCAATTTTTATATCTATACCTAAAAGATGGATTCAAATCCAAGAACATATTAACTCGTCTCTTTCTATTGATAGATCTACGAATGAAGAGATTCAAAATAAAACTAATGTGATTACTGGAGGAAAATTAAAATGGGGATTATCGGCCGCAGGATTTTTAGATCCAGATGTTTTTAAATTTTTTAATAAAAATAAAATTGTTCTTCTTAGTGGATATGGTATGACTGAAGCAACAGGCGGAATAACAATGACACCTCCTAATAATTATTTAGATAATTCTGTAGGAAAAGCTCTTCCAGGAATTAAATTAAAATTAGCAAAAGATAATGAGTTGTTAATACAAGGAGATTATGTTACTAAAGGCTACTATAAAGATAAAATTGATGGCTCATTTATGGATGGATGGTTTCATACAGGAGATATCTTTAATTATAAAAAAGGCCATTATTTCATTGTAGATCGAAAAAAAGAAATCTATAAAAATAGTCGAGGCCAAACAATTTCACCTCAAAAAATAGAAAATCTTTTTCAAGATTTTGAAGCAATAAAATCTGTTTTCCTTGTTGGTGACGGTAAAGAGTTCAACACAATACTTTTATATCCTGATCATAAAAATAAATCCATTAATATAGACAAAATGTTATCAAATGAAAAACGAACTTATTATAGCTCATTAGTTTTTTCAGTTAATTCATTTCTAGCATCTTATGAAAGAATTGTTAATTATGCGATAATCTCTAGAGATTTTGAACATGATCACAATGAATTAACAACTAAGAATACATATAAGCGAAAAAATATAATTAATAATTTTAATGATATCATCAAACCAATGTATGAAAAAAACTATGTTAGTTTAATTAATGGCAATTATGAAATTCGAATACCTAATTGGATTTTAAGAGATAAAAGTCTTATTCGTGGAGATGTAAAATGGGATGGAAAATATGTATTTCAATACAAATTAAAAAGTAAACTCAAATTAAAGTGGACTAAAACAAAATTACAAATTGGAAATTTTTATTACCACACATCAGAGAATACTATAAGTATTGAAAAATTAATTCGAGACCCTAACCTTTGGATTGGGAATCAACCTTTTGTTGACTTTATTGGAGATATAATTTTTAGAGCAATTTCATTTGAGCCGTACAAGAGCTTTACTCTTGACTATGAGTCACTCCCGTTTAATAAGATTAAAGAAGATATTTCAGTTAATTATAGTGATGGAGTGGCATCCATTAACAATTTACATAAAGCTGCATATAATATATTTACTAAAGATAATATTAACTCGTCATTAAAATATTTAAGTAATGCTATATCGTCTCCAAATCATCAATTAATAATAAAAGAATTATTATTAAAACTTCAGCTACATCCAAATCAAAATAATTGGATAAATGCACTAGAAATACTTACACCAAATATTGATGGGGATATGTTTATCAATCTTTTTATCTCATCTAAAAATTTTAAAGTATTCAAAAATTTCAATCTTGATACTATAAACTCTAAACATTTGAACTCTATTTTTACATTATTAAATAATTATAGAGATAAAATAAAAATGACCAATACAGATATTTTAATTGGCAGACACTTAATTCAAATGATTACATATCTAGTACAATTTAATCCCAAGTACTATATGTTGGTAAGAGGTCAGCTTACTCTTTGGGTTTTAGTTTCAAATAATAAAACTCTATCTAAAGTGGCAAGAGATAATAGAAGTAAATTAAATAAAGAGTTTAGAAAAACAATAATTAATAATATTTATGAATCAGATTTTAAATGGAATTCAATCATTCAATTTGATAATAATATTCCAAATGATTTAAAAAAGAAAATTAAAATTGCAATCAAAAACTCAACTCTAATTAGAGAATCTATTTTTATTTTTTCAAATGGATCTAAAATATTATTAAGCGATATTTCAGATGAAGGAATTTGGTGTACTTTAATTGGTCAAGGACATGGGAAAATGATTGTGAGAATTCTTGTTCAACTTAGAGATAATCGTGCATTTAATTTTGTAATTAATGTTAACAATAACTTAGATAAATCTCAATTTAAAAGAGAGACAAATTGGTTAATTTTAATTGGAGCTAGTACAACTAACCAAAAACTTGTAGAAGATTTGGGTTCAATTTGGATAAAAAATGATATTTTTTCTGAAGAATATATTCCAGGTGAAACGGTCCTTCAATACCTAGAAAGAAATCAAGCTGAAATAGCATCTGAAATTTATCCTGATCGATGGCAAATGAGGTGGTTGCATTTTATATGGAATGGAATAGCAGCATACTTAGAGTTTTGGAAAAACTCAGGTCAAACTCAAATGATTTTAGATGCTTCTCCAAGAAATGTAATTATACCTGAATATGATTATTATACTGGTACACGCTTAATCTCAATCTCTGGACGAACAAAAACTAATACTATTGATGAGGTTATTATTATACTATATCAAAAATTTATTTTAGATACTGAAGGAAAATTTCCAGGTTTAAAGAAAATGGCTGAGTGGGAAATATTATTTACAATTATCTTAGAAGTTTTTGGTAATAAAGAAGGTACATTTCTATTAAATAAAATTAAAAAAACAAATAAAATTACAGGACTTACCAAACAAAGAATTTTATCATTTTTAAAAGATGTTGATGAATTTGGACTTTTAAGAAAATCTCTCGTTTTTGCTTCTCTTAGATATCAACGTTGGCTTGATTTAAATCCTAATGCAACACACAAAGCAAAAGGTGTTATCATTCAGGATTTATATACAGATTATAAACTCCAATTATTAAGTCAAAAATATCCAGAAACAAGAATTCGTTTTTTTCTTATGACAGCATTTAAAGATACAAAACCTGAATTATTAATAAAATTAAAGGGGTTAATGAATCAGATGAGATTTGAAACAGTTACGGATGAAATTTTAAACTTAAAACTTCATCAAATCCACGATCAAATTGAGCTTACTGATTCTGAAAAATATTTTCTGACGCGTCTTGTATTTGAACATGTTGATGCAGCAGATTATGCTGAACTTATATCACGTGATATAGGAGATAAAACTAAACTTGATTTAGTTGTGCTAGTTGAAGATAAATTTAGTGATCTTTATAAAATTAGACCACCGTACCATCCTAAAGAAGTTGCAAAGTTTCACACTGAACTTATTGAAGCAAAATTAGAAGTTCAATTTGAATCAAATCATGAGTTTCTTCTAATTTTTAATAAAAAAGATTCTTTAGTTGGTGGCGTTTTTTCGAGATCTATAAGTCCTGGGATTGTACATTTAGAAAAAATTATATTAACGCAAAAATATAGAAATAAAAATTTGAGTATTAAATTAATCCAAGACCTTTTCCAACGTCTTAAAATAAAGAAGATTAAATTTCTTACTGTTGGATTTTTTCAATCTGGATTATTTTATAAGTTAGGATTTAAAATAAATCAAAAGTTTGGTGGACTTGTAAAAAAACTTTAGTAGAGCATATAATAAATTACAACTCCTGTTATGGAGACATAAAGCCATAATGGAAAAGTAATTTTAGCTATCTTTCTATGTTTAGATAAATTATCAGTCCATCCCCTATAAAGTGTTATTAGTGCTAATGGAATTATTATTGACGCCAACACAATATGAGTTAAAAGAATAAATAAATAAATTTCATTATAAGCACCTACATATTGCTTTGGGCCTGCTTTAAACCAGTGATAAATAATATAGCTTACTAAAAATGCACTAGATGTTGCAAATGCAATCAGCATAATTGTTTTATGTTTCTGTCGTTTTTTTTGACGAATTAAAATATATCCATATAGCAATAAAATTGTAGTTATACCATTTAATGTTGCATTAACAACGGGTAATATGGATACATCTAAAGTACCTTCCATCCCTTCTGGCCTTGGACCTAATATCAAGAATGCAACAGCTGCAGAAATAATAACTGATATAACATATATGATTCTTAACCAGAATTGATCTTGGTTTACCATTAACCTTCTTTCAATAATTTTTTAATATCTTTTTTTAATTGAGACATATCTTCAGTCTTCATTCCACTATAGTATCCACGTATTTGTCCTTTTATATCAACCAATGCAAATTTCTCACTATGAAAGATAATATCTTCATAATCTCCAATCTTAAAACCTGTTTTAATAATATTCTTAACTGATTCTTCCGGCCCTGTAAGGAAATGCCATCGATCTGTATTTGCATCATATCTTGACGCGTACTCTTTTAAAATATCTGGAGTATCGTACTCTGGGTAAACAGAAATTGAAACAATTCTAACATTATTATCTTTTTTAAAAGATTTATGTATGATGTTCATATTACCTGTCATAATTGGACAAGCCATTGTACATGTAGTAAAAATAAAATCTGCAACCCATACTTTACCCTCCATATCTTCACGAGTAATAGTTTCTCCATTACTATCTGTAAATTCAAAGTTTGGTACAGTACCAGTGATAGGTAAATCATTAATTACATTTGATTCTTTCAAAAAGAAAGTAATCAAAATAATAATTGCAACTAATGCATATATAATAAAACGTGTTTTTTGATTCATTTTTAAACTTTCAAATCAATAATAATTATAATAAGTAAAACAGGTAAATATAAAACAGAAGATTTTAATAATAAGAGAGCACTTTTTCTTGATTTATTTTTTGCTAAAGGAATGGCTGATAAGAAAAAAGCACATGAAATAATAGTTACGCTAAATAAATAAAAAAAACCTAAAGTCCCCTCAATTACAGGTAATAATGAAACAGGTATCATTAATAATAAATGCCAAAATATTTGTCTTATAGTTCTACTACCATCATTTTCAATAACAGGAAGCATTTTGAACTTAGCCGCAGCATAATCTTCTTTGCACATCCATGCAATTGAATAAAAATGAGGATGTTGCCAAAGATACATTAAGCCAAAAAGAATCCAAGCCATAGTTCCAATCTCTCCAGTAGCTGCTGTCCAACCACCAATAATTGGCATTGCTCCAGGGATAGAGCCTACCGAAGTATTAAGCCACGTAATACGCTTTAAAGGAGTATAAACAACAACATATAAAAATGAGGTTAAAAGAGATAAAAAACCTGTAAGTAAATTAATTTTATATACTAATAAAAGACTACCACCTAATATCATAAATATACCAAATATAATTACATTTAACGGAGAGATGAGACCCGCTGGCAATGGTCTGTTTTTTGTCCTTTCCATGTATTTATCTGAATCACGTTCTAAGTAGTGGTTTAAGGCACCAGAACCTGCAGCTGTAAGAGATGTACCTAAAAGAGTATATAATATTCTAGATAATTCACCAATACCATTATTACCTAAATAGTAACCTAAAAATGTAGATACTAATACAAGAGATAAAATATTCAATTTACATAATTCTAAATAAACACGAAAAATTGACTTCGCTTTTTCTTTTTTAAATTTCATTTAATCCATTTTGAAAATTGTATTGGATGAGATCTTAAAACAAGAAGAATACTAAGTCCCAATAAAGCAGCACCATTCACTACATGGAAGCTTGCCACATATGGTGCTTTTTCAGTTAATATTGTTAAAGCTCCTAAAATAACTTGAATAACCAAAACAATAATAATAAGCCATTTAGTTTTATTCAGAGTCTTATTTTTATTAATCACTGAATTATTTTTATAGAAAAAATATCCAATAAAAGCTGAAACAATCAGTGCACCTAATCGATGCATAAAGTGAATAATTACTTGATTTTTAGAAACCATACCCCAGTCCATATCAAATAGCTCAACATTAATATTATTTATCATTGATTCCGAAAAAGTTGGAAACCATAGTCCTCCCATTGTTGGAAAGTCTGGGATAGCCAGACCAGAAGCAGTGTGACGCATTAATGCTCCAAGGATTAACTGAAAATAAACAAAACTAATCAAAAAGAGAGAACCCTTTTTAATGTTCTTGTTATATCCCATTTCTTCACGTTTATTTCGTTCATTTGAAAGAGAATAAGCAATAATTATCGTAATAATAAAAAAAGTTTGAGCTAGTATACCATGAATCATTGATACAGCTGGAGGTAGATAAAATAGAACAGTTATTCCACCAAATATTCCTTGTAAGACAACTACTCCTAATGCTAATAATCCTAATCTCTTAAGCCAAAAAGGAACATTTGAAAAACCAATCCAAATAGCTTGCAGTAAAGTAAAAAAACCTATAATAGTTGCCAAGACTCTATGGCCATGTTCATAAAATATTCCACCAACCATTTCAGAAAGAGGAAAAGCAAACATTTGTTTTCCATAGGTTGTAGGCCAATCTGGAACAGATAAACCCACTTCGTGACTTTTCACTAATGCTCCTACAAATATTAAAAATAGCGTTGAAAAAACAGTGAGTTTTGAAAGTCGCGTTAGCCAAATATTTGATTGGTATTTCATGATTTAAATTTTTCTCTTAAAGCAGCCTAATAATTTACTAATTAAATTACATTGTTCATTTATAAATCAAAAAAA
>CAJJBS010000140.1:0-5250 GCA_905182385.1 Fidelibacterota bacterium TCS55 | reverse complement strand
GACAAATATTTTAGCGAAAATCTTTAAAAAAAACCCTATAAAAAAAGTCACAGGGGTTTAATAAAAAAATTTATTACTTTAGAGTTTACCAGTCATCATCACCCCAATCATCATCATCTTCCTGCTCTAATAAATATTCTTGTTCACTTACTTGCCAAGCAGAATAACCTTCAGAATCATAAACATTTAAATAGCCTCTCATCTTAGAATGGCCTAGACCACATAACTGAGCACAAGCAATTTCAAAACCTCTACCTTCTCTTTTAGTTCCAATGGTAGTTTTTAAAAATTCATCAGAAGTCATCGTTGCTTCAAACCATACAGGAATTGTCATACCCGGTATTGCATCTTGAGATACTCTGAATTCAGGAAGTTTGAAATTATGAATAACATCTTTTGTTGAAAGTGAAATATTTATAGGTGTATTAACAGGTATATGCATTTGAGGTACATAAAAATCATCTTTAGCAAATGAATCATTTCGATCCAAACCAATAGGATTTTCAGCTTCATCAACTAAATATACTGATGTTTTTCCAAATACACCATCTGGACCAGGATAGTGAAAGTTCCATAAATATTGTTGGCCGATGACTCTTATTTGAACAACTTCTGTACCTACAGGAACATCATTAACACGACTTGCCCAGATCGGAAAAGCAAAACCAAATAAAAGAGCAATCTCAATAACAGCCACTAGTCCTTCAATATAAGAAGAATAATGATTTCTCACTCCTTTGTAATCTGCTTTGGGATTTTTAGAAGCTCTGAATTTTATGAGTGTAAATATAAAGTATGCTCCCCAACCCACAAACAAGATGAGCATTAACCAATGAACTATTGAAATAATATTATCGATTTGTGGTCCCTGCGTTGATGCAGATACGGATGGCAAGCCTAATCTTCTAAGTACTTCTAACACAGATTATATCCTCCGAATTAATTCTTTTTCTCTTTAAGTGACTTAGCATATTTTTTAGCACGACGATGTAAAACAATAATCGAAGAACCGATACCACCTAGTACGCCTCCTGTAATTCCAAGCATAGCTAAAATAGCTTTATTCATTCCTTGTGTCGCTGCTGCATTTGGATCTCCAAAACAAGTAGCACACGCAAATGTCACTTCTGGGAAAAAGGCAATACTTAAAATGAGTAATGTGATTAATTTATTTTTCATTATAAAATTGTTTTGAATTTTTTAAGTACATTAATACCATAAAGGATTAATGCAGCCCCAAATAAAAAAGAAGCTCCAGAAATATAGACAGATTCTTTTAACCCCCAAATACCTAACCAAATAGATATTCCAATTGAAAATAAAATAAAAATTATATGGAATGATTTTATTGACATGATTCTAGATCCTAGCGTGGTCTAACATTGCACTCAATGGAACAAAAATAAGTATTAAAAAAGCTACTACAGTTGCGATCAGAGTCCAATAAATTGTGACTTTTTCATCTAATAAATGCATGAAGTAACAAGCAACTAAAGTACCTTTGATACTTGCAACAATCAGTGCAAGAATAATTCCTCCAACATGGCCAAGATCTAAATAAGAAATACCAACAGTTACAATAGTTAAAAAAGCTAAGGCTATAAAGACCAATACATATGTTTTTATATGATGTTTTACTTCTTCTGGTGTTAATTCAGACATATTTTATCCTATAATAAATAAAGTACCGGGAATAGAAATATCCACACTAAATCTACAAAATGCCAATAAAGACCAACTATTTCTATCCGATTTGTAAAGCGTTCAGGGTCAGAGTTCCACATTTTTGAACCCGGTCCATAAAAATAACCTATTACTAAGATACCACCAATTATGTGAAGAACATGTAAACCGGTCATCGTAAAATAGATCCCTAAAAAGTTATTAGTGCTTGGTAGATACGGTGGATTATGAGCAAACTTTGCGCTGTACTCAAAGTACTTTATTACCAAAAATCCAAAGGCAAACAGTAGCGTGATAAGCGTATAAAGCTTATATTTCTTGAAGTCGTTCAACTTCAGAGAAGCCCAGCTCATAACCATAGTAACCGAAGATGAGATTAAGAATAATGTATTTAGTGTAGCCAAAGGAACGTCAAGATATTCTGTACCAGCAGGCCAATCATCTACACCCGTTCTAAGAAAAATATATGCTGAAAAGAGACCTCCAAATAACATTACTTCAGAGGCTAAAAATAACCATACACCAAGTTTTCCATTATATAGACCTGTATCAGGACGATTTTTAACGGTATAAGGGATATCCATAAGTTTTAAACTTTCTTACTTTGAGGTGTAAAATCTTGTTTTTCACCAGGTACACTATACTCATAAGGACCACGATAAACTTTGGGAACTATTTCAAAGTTACCATGACCTAATGGAGGTGAAGTTGTATCAGTCCATTCTAAAGTTGTTGCATCCCATGGATTTTTTTCACCTGTTTTTTTACCAAAAAGACTTATAACCATATTAATTATAAAGAAAATTTGGGCAAGGCCAAGAAGCCAAGCAGAATAAGACATTACTTCATTGAGATATATTACATCAGCAGCATGAGCGTAGGTTTGACCACCATCAGCTAGTCGTCGTGATACACCTGCTAAGCCTTGAATAAACATCGGCATAAATACGCCATTCATAAATATTAAAGAAAAGAAGAAATGTAACTTACCAAGTAATTCATTTGTTCTTTTACCCGTTATTTTTGGAAACCAATAATATATTCCAGCGAATAATGCAAAAATGGTTCCAGGGGCAACAACATAATGAAAGTGACCTATTACATAATATGTATCGTGCAAATGAATATCTGCAGCTGCTAGGCCAAGAGGTAATCCAGTCAAACCACCAATGCCAAACATCGGAATAAAACCTAAAGCGAAAAGCATTGGAGTATTAAAACGAATTGAGCCTCCCCATAAAGAAAGTAATAAAGCTGTAAGGATTACAACAGAGGGGATAGATATTATCATTGTAGTTGTTTGAAAAAAAGCACCTATTGAAGTTCCCATGCCAGTTATATACATATGATGTGCCCAAACAATAAATGACATAAAAGCTAGGAATACCATTGCATAGACTAAAGCTTTATAACCCGCTAGAGGTTTTCTAGTATTATTAGCAATAATTTCAGCTACAATACCAAATGCTGGTAAGATTAAAACGTAAACTTCGGGGTGTGCTAGAAACCAAAATAAATGCTGCCATAATAGGGGGCTTCCACCTCCAGCATTCGTCATTACTTCTCCAGTAACTACTAAGCCACTCGGCATGAAAAAACTTGTTCCAACCACTCTATCCATTAATTGTAAAACGCCAGCAGCTTCTAATGGAGGAAACGCTAATAATAAAAGAAATGCTGTTATAAATTGAGTCCAAACAAAAATAGGTAACCTCATCCAAGTCAATCCATCAGTTCTAAGTTGAATGACAGTTACTAATATATTTACTGATCCAAGCAAAGATGAAGTAATTAGCATTACCATTCCAATTAACCATACAGTTTGTCCCATTGTTGCTATTTCAGATAAAGGAGGGTACGAGGTCCAACCTGAATTTGCTGCGCCACCTGGAACAAAAAAACCTGTAGCCATAATAACAGACCCCGCAAAATAAGTCCAATATGAAGCAGCATTAAGTTTAGGAAAAGCCATATCGATAGCACCAATCTGAAGGGGAACGAAATAGTTACCAAAAGCTCCAAAGGCTAATGGGACTACTCCTAAAAAGATCATAATGGTACCATGCATTGCACCTAACGAATTATACATTTCAGGTGGTAATAGCCCTCCCTCACCTAAAAGTGCACCAACAATAGGCACTGGAGTATCTGGATACGCTAGTTGGTATCTCATAATCATCATTAGTCCAAAACCAAAAAGCAACCAAACAAGAGATGTTATACCATATTGAATACCAATTATTTTATGATCTGTGGACCAAATATATTTAGTCCAGAAACTTTGCTTATACTGGTCAGTGCTCATTAATGATTCCTAATTTAAAATACATATTATTATTATTTATTATAAGCAATGAATTTAGGCCACTTGATACAAATTGAGCAAAATATATTGATATTATTTTTAATAAATTTTCGCACAACTTTTTTTGATATTAATAGCAAGAGTGAGTTTCTTATGTTGTTACCATTAATATAATCACAGTAAATTTATTGGTAAGTTTTAGTATATTTTTAAAAATCTTAGGAAATTAAAATGCGTAAAATTATAAATATAGGAATGATTACTCTCTTATCAATTAGTGCTATTACAGCAGGCGAAATCAAAGGAAATGTTAAATACATTGGTAAAGTACGAAAGGCAAAACTAATCAGAATGGATGCTGATCCAGTATGCGCCGCTTCGCACCAAGAAGCCGCTAAAAATGAAAAGATGGTTGTTGATGCCGATGGCAATATGGCAAATGTGATAGTTTATTTAAAAGGCGTAAAATACAGTGGAAAAGCACCTTCAAATGAAGTAATAATTGATCAGAAAGGGTGTGTGTATTCGCCACATGTTTTTGGAGTTCAAGCTGGACAACCAGTGAAAATACTTAATAGTGATGCTACAATGCATAATATTCATGGATTACCTAAAGTAAATAAAGAATTTAATTTTGGTATGCCTAAATCCTTAAAAGAAAAATCTGTAACCTTTAGTAAAGCAGAAGACGTATTTGTAATTAAATGTGATGTTCATCCTTGGATGAAAAGCTATACTCAAGTTTTTGATCATCCTTACTTTGCTGTAAGTGGCAGTGATGGTTCTTTTAGTATATCTAATGTACCTGATGGAACTTATGAAGCTATAGCATGGCAAGAAAAGTTTGGAACTAAAAGACTTATGTCGAAGAAGGTAACTGTAAAAGGCGGAAATGCTGAATTAAATTTCAGCTTTGAACCTCCAAAAAAGAAATAATATTAGATTCTATTCTAGCTATAAAAAACCCTCATTTACTGAGGGTTTTTTATTATATCATGCAGTATATCTAAATGCTCTTTAGATAAATTATTTACACTAAAAATACTATAATATTTGCTCCAGCATCAATTGATCCAATGATTGCTTCTTTAAATTTTTGTGGATTTAAAGCTCCAACAAAGATACCAGAATAATAATCAAATTTCTCTTTTGTTTCATTAATCCCATTCTCAACACTAAAATTAATTCAATCTGTATCTTCATTATAAGAATGATGATAATTCATAGGACGTACTAAATCAATATTCCAAAAAGCCCAGTTT
>CAJJBS010000139.1 GCA_905182385.1 Fidelibacterota bacterium TCS55 | reverse complement strand
GCAAACTTCATACCAGTAGAAAAAAATCAACTAGTCCCAGCTAACGGAGTTTATTATATACGTGGAAGGATTAATGGGAATAATTTATATGGAATGTGTAACTTAGGGATTCGACCAACCTTTAATGAGACGGATTTCGTAATGGAAGTTCACTTCTTTGATCTAGCGTCGAATGATATTTATGGTGAAATAATAACCGTAGAATTTTTAGAGCGGATCCGAGATGAAATAAAATTCTCTAATCCACAAAAATTAATAGAACAATTAAATAAAGATAAACAGAACTGCATGAGTTTAATTCAGAAGTATAATTAGGAGAAAAAATGTCCTTAGAAAACAAACAAATAAAAGACATTGTAAAACAGTTTGGTAAAGATGATAAAGATACAGGATCATCTGAAGTTCAAATCGCATTATTAACAGCAAGGATCAGGTATTTGACTGATCATGCTAAAGACAACAAGAAAGATAATCATTCTCGACGTGGACTAGTTTTGTTGGTTTCACAGAGAAAAAAACTTTTAAAATATCTTCGTCGTACTAATCCAGAGTCATATATAAAATTGACACAAGAATTATCAATTCGTCGAAACTAACTAATAGAAAATAAGAGAATAAAATGAAAAAACAAGAAATGATGCTCAATGGAAGCACATTAAAAATTGAGACCGGACAAGTTGCGCGTCAATCTTCTGGCTCAGTAATCGTTAGTCATGGCGAAACTACTATTTTAGTTGCTGTAAATGCAGCTTCTAAAGCAAGAGAAGACATAGACTTTTTCCCACTGCAAGTCGAATACCGTGAACGTCACTATGCTGGAGGGAAAATTCCAGGTGGATTTTTTAAGCGTGAAGCTCGCCCAACAGAACATGAAATTTTAACAAGTCGTCTTACAGATAGGCCTATAAGACCTCTTTTTCCAAAATCTTTTAAAAATGAAACACAAATTATCATTACAGTGATGTCAAGTGATGGTGAAAATATGGCAGATACGCTAGCAGGCCTAGGTGCCTCTGCCGCACTTATGATTTCAGATCTTCCGTTTAAAGGACCAATTGCTACAGTTAGAGTGGGTAGAGTTAATGGAGAGTTTGTAGTTAATCCAACTAGAACTCAAATGGAAGAATCAGATATGGAAATAATAGTATCTGGTAATGAGAAAACTATTGTTATGGTAGAAGGTGAGGCTAAACTCATTACTGAAGAAGAATTTCTCGATGCAATGAAGTTTGCTCATGGCCCAATTAAAGAGCTAATAGATTTACAAAATAAATTAATAGCTGAAATTGAGGTTATTAAAAGAGATGTAATCGATGAAGATACAAACGAAGAACTTGAAAAAGCTGTTTCAGATTTAGTTACAAGTAAAATTGAAACTGCAATTAAAACTAGCGATAAATCTAAAAGAGAAAAATTAATTTCAGAATTGAAAGATGAAGCTCTATCAGCTTTTGTAGAATCTTATCCAGATTCTGAAAAAATGGTTTCAAACTATTTAAATAGCCAATTAAAGTCTGCCTTCCGTGAGCAAATACTTACTGAGGGAAAGCGTTCAGATGGACGAAAAACAACTGATATTCGTCCGATTACCGTTGAAACAGGTATTCTTCCAAGAACTCACGGATCTGCTTTATTTACACGTGGTGAGACCCAAGCAATTGTTGTTCTGACTATGGGGACTCCAAGAGATGAACAGATAATTGATAGTATGGATATAGATGCAAAAAAGAATTTTTATCTACATTACAATTTCCCTCCATATTGCGTTGGTGAAACTGGTAGGATTGGCTTCACAAGTAGAAGAGAGATAGGACATGGAAACCTTGCCGAAAGAGCTATTAAACAAATCTTACCTGACTATGAGGATTTTCCTTATACAGTTAGAATCGTATCTGAAATAACAGAATCAAATGGATCTTCTTCTATGGCGTCTGTTTGTGGTGGATCACTTGCTTTAATGAATGCTGGTGCCCCATCTAAAGGTCATGTTGCTGGAATAGCTATGGGTTTAATTAAAGATGGTGAACGTTATGCTGTTTTAAGTGATATTCTAGGTGCAGAAGACCACTTAGGTGATATGGACTTTAAAGTAGCAGGTACGCGTGATGGAATATCTGCAATACAGTTAGATTTAAAAATCGAAGGTATTTCTTTTGAACTAATGGAAGAAGCATTAGCTCAGGCAAAAGTTGGTCGTAATCACATATTAGATATTATGTATGAATCAGTTCCAGAGCCTCAAGAAATGTCTAAGTATGCTCCAAAAATACTATCTATTCAAATTAACCCTGAAAAAATAGGTGGTTTGATTGGGCCTGGCGGTAAAACTATTAAGAAAATTATTGCTGATACTGAGTGCGATATTAATGTAAACGATGAAGGTATCGTTACCGCTGCAAGTCTCGACCTCAAGCGTTGTGAAGAAGCAATTGAAATTGTAAGGGCAATTACTCTAGAGCCAGAAGTCGGAATGGAATTTGATGGTAGTGTAACAAGGCTAATGACTTTTGGTGCTTTTGTTGAATTTGCTCCAGGTCGTGAAGGCTTAGTCCATATTTCTGAATTAGAATGGAGTAGAGTTGAGAGGGTTGAAGACGTTCTTAAGCCTGGTGATCCAATACGTGTAAAATTAATTAAAGTTGACGATCAAGGTCGTTTAGACTTTAGTCGTAAAGCTTTACTGGAAAAGCCTGAAGGCTATGTAGCCCCTCCACCACGTGAACGAAATGATAGTCGTGGAAATAGTGGCGGTGGTGGAAGAAGACCTTTTAAGCGTCGTTAAAAAAGATTAGAATGGTGAAGCAAATACCTGTAACGAATCGCGCTTCCCAAATTGAATATGCAATCCGGGATGTAGTAGTCCCGGCATCTGCTTTAGAAGCAAAAGGCCATAAAGTTTTAAAACTAAATATTGGTGACCCTTTAGCTTATCCAGGGTTACCGACACCTAATCATATGGTTGATGCTTATCAAAAAGCACTTATTGATCAAAAAAATGGTTACTCACCTGCTTATGGAATTGAGTCTTTAAGGTCAGCTATTGCTGATGATGAACGCTCTAAAATAAATGGAGGATGGAACTGTAGATCAGAAGACGTGTATATATGTCACGGAGTAACTGAAGCTCTTCAAGTGATCTTTGCTGCTTATTTAAGTGATGGAGATGAGGTTTTAGCACCAGGCCCACATTATCCACCTTATATGGCATATCCTCAAGTTTATGGTGGTAAAACTGTTGAATACCGCCTAGATCCAGATAATGGTTGGT
>CAJJBS010000138.1 GCA_905182385.1 Fidelibacterota bacterium TCS55 | reverse complement strand
AACATTTCCATCACATCTTCAGAATCAAGAAGTCCTTCATCCATATTTATATCAATAATTTGAGCACCATTCTCAATTTGATGCCTTGCGACTGAAAGTGCTTCTTCATAACGATCTTCTTTAATAAGCCGCTTAAATTTTACAGATCCAGTAACATTCGTACGCTCTCCTACATTTATAAAATTACTTTCAGGTCTAATGGTAACTGGCTCTAAACCACTTAATTTTGTCAAAGGTTTTACTTTTGGTATCGAACGTGGCTTTATTCCTTTAACTGCTTCAACTAAAGCTTCTATATGATTAGGTCTTGTACCACAACAACCACCAACTAGATTTACTAACCCACTTGTAGCAAATTCTTTGACTATAGTAGCCATTTCTATCGAGGACTGATCATATTCTCCAAATTCATTTGGTAGTCCAGCATTTGGATAAACAAAAACATTAATGTCTGATGTATTTGAAAGCTCACTTAACCAAGGTCTAATTTGTTCAGCGCCTAATGCGCAGTTAAGTCCAACTCCTAACAAATTTGCATGCCTAATAGAATGCCAAAAGGCTTCAACAGTTTGACCAGATAATGTTCTTCCACTTGCATCTGTAATTGTTCCAGAAACTAAAATTGGGAGTTTAGAATTTTCTTCTTCAAGAAGCGTACTAACAGCATATAGAGCTGCTTTACAATTGAGTGTATCAAAAACTGTTTCAATTAAAAATAAATCTACACTACCATCATATAGACCTTTAGCTTGTTCATAATATGCATCTTTTAATTCATCAAAAGAAATATTTCTAAAACCTGGGTTATTTACATCTGGGCTCAAAGAACCCGTTCTATTTGTTGGGCCGATAGCACCTGCAACAAAGCGTTCTTTATCTGAATAAGATTTTGCAACATTACGCGCAATTTTTGCTGCTTCAAAATTTAGTTCATAACAATGATCTTCCATTCCATAATCTAATTGAGATATTTTATTAGCGTTAAAGGTATTGGTCTCTACAATGTCACAGCCTACATCAAAATAAGCTTTGTGGATTTCAGAAACAATATCAGGTTTAGTTAAGCATAAGATATCATTATTACCTTTTAAATCTTTGAAGTGATTTTTAAACTTTTCTCCTCGAAAATCATTTTCTTCAAGATTGTAAGATTGAACCATAGTTCCCATAGCTCCATCCAAAACTAATATTCTCTCTTCGAATAAATTTTTTATTTTATTTATCATTGTTTATCCTAAAAACAAAATAACCCAATGACTAAACTTGGGTTATTAATTTTTTTTAGCCCTTTTATTTTATGTCGCAGCAATACAGAACAAATCACGACCTCAAAAATTAAGAAGAAACTATGTTTCAATTCAAGAAATATCATTCTTTGATATTACTTGGTAGGCATATTGACTTTATGTAGATTTACAATCGGATAAAGACGAATTGAAGGTGCAAATCCAAAAAGTTTTTCTGGTTATAATTAGACCTTTGCATGATTTTTTAAAAAAATTTCAACCTTCATAAAATAGTTAATATTTTTTGTAGCGTTTTATATCGGCTTAAAGGCCGAACGCCTCCTTCCTTTTGTCTTCAAATCCATTAATTAATAACCCATAGTTGGTAATTTTTGGGAGTAAATAGATATGAATAAAGAAATTTATATCAGTGAAAGCATGGGAGAATCTCGCATTGCTATAGTTGAAGATAGCACGCTTGTTGAAGTATATGTCGAGAAACAAGATAAAGCGCGCATGGTTGGGAATATTTATAAAGGACAGGTGGAGAATGTCCTCCCAGGAATGCAAGCAGCCTTTGTAGATATTGGCTATGATATCAATGCCTTCCTGCCCTTTTCTGAAATAGAGAACCCTGCATACCTAGCAGATATAGATGATAGCGAACATAAGCCTTCTAAAGGAAAGAATAGTCAACATCGTAATCGAAAAAAATATCAAGAAGATATAAATGTTGATTTAAAATCTGGACAAGATATTTATGTACAAGTAATTAAAGAGGCCTTTGCAGGTAAAGGTCCTCGCGTTACAACTGAAATAGCATTGCCTGGTCGACTACTTGTATTAGTCCCAAATGCAAAATATATTGGAATATCAAAAAAGATTTGGGATAAATACGAACGTCGTCGTTTAAAGAAAATTGTTTCGTCTCTTAAAGATAAAGAAATGGGTGTAATAGTTCGTACTGTTGCTGAAGGAAAAAGTGAAGAATCTTTAAAAAATGATTTTTCAATGTTATTAGATAATTGGGATAAACTTGAGTCAAAAAGTAAAAAATCAAAAGGAAAATCTTTAATATACGAAGATCTTGAAACCGCATCTAGTGTCATTAGAGATCTATTCACACCTGATATAAGCAAAATCCTTATTGACTCCAAGAAAATGTATCGAAAACTTCAAAGTTATATGGAAGAAGTCTCTCCTAATATGGCTAATAGACTTGAGCATTATAAACTAAAACAATCTTTATTTGAGAGTATGGGTTTTGAAAATGAGCTTGATAAACTCTTGAGGCCTAAAGTTTGGATGAAAAGTGGCGCCTATTTAATTATTGAGAAAACCGAAGCCATGGTTGTAGTAGATGTAAACAGTGGTCGATTTATAGGTAAGAAAAATCATGAAGAAAATTCACTAAAAATAAATTTAGAGAGTTGCAAAGAAGTTGCTCGACAATTAAGGTTAAGAGACCTTTCTGGTTTAGTTGTTATTGATTTTATAGATATGAGAGAAGAATCAAATCGTCGCAAGGTTTATTATGAGCTTCGAAAAGAATTAAAGAAAGATCGTGCTAAAGTAGCTGTCTCACCGATATCAGAATTTGGCCTACTTGAAATGACACGTCAAAGAATTCGACTAAGTCTATTAGACTCAATGAGTGAAGAATGTCCAACCTGTCATGGCTCAGGTAGAATTATGTCTAAAGAGACATTAATTACAAGAATAGATCATTGGCTTAGAAGATATAAAACTAAACATCGAAGTTTGAAACTTAAATTAGAGCTTCATCCTCAAATTGCTAGTTTTATGAAAGATAATAAAAAGGCGTTACGTGGATTAATGTGGCAAAACTTTACTTATATATCTATAGCTGCAAATCCAGAAATAGCACGAGATGAGTTTCGATTTTTAAATACAAAAGACGGTCTAGAAGAAATAGAGCATGTAGGTGTTGAACACAAGCATGGAAATGGTTAAGTTCGTCGGCTTTTTGGAGTAAAAAAATGTTTGCAATAGTTAATATATCAGGAAAACAATATCGTGTCACTAAGGGTGATCAAGTTAAAGTTCCAAGTTTAAATACTGAAGCTGGTAAAAAAATAAATTTTGATCAGGTTCTACTAACTGATGATGGTAAAATAGTTAAAGTTGGTAATCCTTTGATAAAAGGTATTTCAGTTTTAGGAACAGTAATCAATCACGGTCGTGATCGTAAAATTGTTATTTTTAAGAAAAAACGCCGTAAAGGCTACCGAAGAAAAAATGGTCATAGGCAAGGTTATACTTTAGTTCAAATCGATGCTATTTCTGCATCTGCACCTAAGAAAAAAGCTGCACCTAAGAAGAAAGCCACACCTAAGAAAAAAGCTGCACCTAAGAAAAAAATGGAAGAATCTAAAAAGAAAGATAAATCATAATGGCACATAAAAAAGGTGTAGGAAGCTCAAAAAATGGTCGCGATTCAAATGCTCAAAGACTTGGAGTGAAAGTTTCTGATGGCCAATCAATACTCTCAGGTGGAATTATTTTAAAACAACGCGGAACAAAAATTCACCCAGGACTAAATGTAAAGAGAGCAAATGATGATACATTATTTGCTACCTCAGATGGCGTTGTTAAGTTTGCTGCAAAAGGAAGAAGTCGTAAAATTGTTAGCGTAGTTAATAGCTAATATAATAAAGATTTCTGTTGAAAAAATTGAACCCCAATTTAATTTATTAGATTGGGGTTTTTTATTTATATGATAACATAAAAGAAGACTTAATTTCATCTTAAGCTTTAATAAAAAAAGGATTCAAGATGCCTCGATCAAAAATAGCATTAATTGGCGGTGGTCAAATAGGTGGGAATTTAGCCTTATTAGCAACGCAAAAAGAATTGGGTGATGTTGTAATATTTGATATTCCTCAATCAGAAGGGATGGTTAAAGGAAAAGCGCTAGATATTATGCAGTTACGACCTCATGATGGCTATGATTCAACTATAACCGGTACTTCTAAGTGGGATGATGTAAAAGATTCAGATGTATTTATTATTACAGCAGGAATCCCTCGAAAACCTGGTATGAACCGAGAAGATCTTCTTGAAATTAACCTGGGTATTATGAAAGATGTTGCGAAAAATATAAAAAAGCAGTCACCTAATGCTTTTGTTATTGTTATTTCTAACCCTCTAGATGCAATGGTATACGCTTTTTATAAAATATCTGGATTTAACAAACATAAAGTAGTTGGTATGGCAGGGGCTTTAGATAGTGCAAGACTTCGCACATTTATTGCTATGGAGACTGAATGCTCAGTACAGGATGTAAACTGTATGGTTTTAGGTGGCCATGGTGATACAATGGTACCCATAATCAGACTAGGTACAATTGGTGGAGTACCGATAGAATCTTTAATATCATCAGAACGACTTAAAGAGATAGTAGATCGAACTCGATTTGCTGGCGGAGAAATTGTCAAACTTTTTGGTAATGGCTCAGCGTTCTATGCTCCTGCGCAATCTGCTATAGAAATGGCCGAATCTTATTTAAGAGATAAAAAGCGAGTTATTCCTTGTGCTTCACTTTGCGAAGGCGAATTTGATGTTGATGGTTATTTTATAGGTGTACCATCAGTTATTGGTGCTAATGGTGTAGAACGAATTCTTGAGTTTAAACTTGAAAAAGATGAAAGAATTGCATTAAATGAAACATTAAAAGCTGTAAAAAATACTGTCAAAGAGACAGGTTTATAACCTATAGTTATTTATTAAAAATATTATATCTGAATAAAAATATCTCCATCCTGAACTTTTAAGTAAAAAGTCTTCACTTTTATATCAGAATTAGCAACAGCACAAGCTAATTCTATATCAAATTCCCATAAATGGAATTTACATTGAATCGTAGATTCTAAAATATTCCCATCAGCTAAAGAAGCTCCACGATGTGGGCAGCGATTGTCCCAGGCTTGAATCTTTCCTTTGATATTAAGCAATACAATGGGTGTATCATTCATAAATACAAGTTTAGTTCCTCCAACAGGAATATCTTCTACTCTTGCAATTTTTTTCATTCTATCATTAATACAACTTGCTTCACTAATTTTTCAATCCCTTCTGCTACTGCTTTAATAGACTTTCCTTCCATATAAGCAGGAGTTGTAACCAATTTTTTATCTTTATCTATAATTATTTCAGAGACAGAACATTTGATATGTTTACTTCCCATAGTATTTATATCTTTGCTTGACAACACATCTGAGCCAACGGTCATCTCGGCAAATTCATCTTGATCCCCAAATATTTTTGCCATCATTACTGGAGCAATACAAATAGCACCAATTGGTTTTTGAAGTAAATATACCTCTGAGACTAAACGGTAGACATCAGGATTCACTGAGCAATCTGCTCCAGCCATTGCATAATCACTAAGATTTTTTGTAACGCCAAAACCCCCGGGGATAATTAA
>CAJJBS010000137.1 GCA_905182385.1 Fidelibacterota bacterium TCS55 | reverse complement strand
ATCACTATCTTTGATCATACCTTTTAAAGGTGTAGATAATATATTTTGTATGTGATCGGGCGTACAATTCTGGAGCCAACTTAGCAATGTACCACCCATATCCGTTAGCGCATGAAATAGTTCAAGTGTTGAAGGTCCAAGGCTCTCAGGGAATCGCCCCCAAACAAAGACATGGAAAAATTCTTTTAAATCTTTCGTTGAAGATCCTTTAGCGTTCTCAGTTAAATAAGGAAAAAAACCATCTTGTTTGATAGCATCAAAAATAAAATTATTTTTTATAGGGTTTTGAAAGAAGATTTCCCATTCTGCGTAAACTTCATTTATTAATTTCGCGGAAATTTCATGATCTTTTATTACAGCAAAGCCGGAATGCTTTAAAGATCTTTCAAAATCTTTATCAGCATTGTTACTATTAAAAGATATTGTTAATAGTTCAAGCGACATGATTTTTCCATTCATCAACTGTAAAAGTTTTCATACTTAAAGCATGAATTTCATTTTTTATCATTGACCCTAAAGCTTTATAGACTAATTGATGTCTATTTATAAGCTTTAAATTCGCAAAATCGTCAGAAACAATTATTGCATTTAAATGGAAACCTCCATCAAAGTTTTTATGATGTGTATGCTTACCAGTAGTATCTTTGATCTCAAGGTGGGAAATAGCCATAAAATCGGCTAACTTAGTTAATATAGCTTCTTTTATTGACAAGGGATAAAGTTATTAGGATTAATAAGATTGACGTTCTTTGAAGTCATTTAATTAACGAATAGTTGCTATGCTTAATAATTAAAAGCACAACGATAATATTTACTTAGTTAAATCTTCTTCTGAAAATTGCCATTGACATGAATGGCACCACCATGGTTTACCATAGAATTCATTAACATCTTCCTGTAATTGCATTGCTTTATCGCATTTTGGACAATTACGCTCGGAACCTTTTTTTGGCCATTTATAATCTGGTCTAAATTTTACTGAATTATCTAAATCTTGATTATTACTCATATAAGAATCTAATAATTAATAAAGTGATACTAACAACGGAATATTGATTTAACTTGAAATAATCCATAATTGGCATAGAAAAAGTGTGATCATTCCAATTCCGATATAATTAGTTATTTTATATTCTATTTTAGTTTTTTTTAAATTTTCATCAATTAAAAAAGTATTGAATGAAATTCTAACAGTATCTCCAGATAATACAAAAATTTGCTTATCGGACTCTATATTGCCATATGATAAAAATGGGTCTTTAAAGGTGGTTGGATGGAATCCTATAAAATGAACACCTTGAATTACGGGTATCGGTTTCTTGATAGGGGTATGGCCAACTAAGTTCCCATCAACATAAATAGGCACGGTAGAAGAATCGGAAGTAACATAAATGTAACCAGGTTCACTTTCAAATACAGATGATTGACCAATTAAGGTTGAAAAGCTGCATAAAAGTGTAAAAAACCATTTTTGATTCATATAATAAATTATTTTCAAATGAGTATCATAAGGAAGGAACTTCTAAATTAATATTATGCAAATAAATCGTACATACGCAATCCAAACTAAAATTATTATATGCATCTGTTTAGTATTTATTTCATGCACAAATTTTAAAGCATACTTTAATACATTCTATAATGCCGAAATATACTTTGAAAAAGCAGAAAAAAGTCGACTTCAGAATCGCGGTCAAGTTTTGCCCAAAGTAGCCGTAGATAATTATAAGAAAGTAATTGAAAAGTCAAAAATAGTTATTGATGAATTTCCAGAATCTAAATTACGTAAAGATGCACTATTGCTAACTGTTAAATCCCAGTTTCATCTTCAAGAATATAATAATGCTCAAGGCGCATTATCATTAATGAATACTGAATTTGGTTCTGCAGTCCAATTCGAAGCTGCATTTTGGTCTTCGATGATTAAATGGAAAGAAGGTAAAGTTCAGCCTGCAATCAATGATTTATCAAAATTAATCAACGAAGATAATGCCTCTAATAAAAAAGCTAAAATATTTTTAGCTATAGCTGAAATATATTTTGATCAAAAGATGATATCGTTATCTATGGATAATTTAGTTAAAGCAGCTGAATATATTAGAGATCCAAATGAAAAAGGTCAAATCTATTATAGAATTGCAGATATCTCATTTAAAGAAAATAACTTAGATCGCGCATTAGAAGCATATAAGCTTGTTATAAAAAATTCAGAAACAAAGAAACAAGTTCAAGAAGGCCACCTGAAATCCGTTCAAATTTATAGACTTCAGCAAAAGCTTGAATTAGCTACTAAATCGATAAAAAATATGCTTTTAGATGTAGGCTATTCAGCCATACATAGTGATCTAGAATTAGAATTAGCTAAGTTATATGCTCAGCAATCGATGATTGTAGAAGCTATAAATCGCTTAGAATCAATTGTTCAAGACTATAAAAATACAATTGCATCATCTGAGGCTTATTATTTATTAGGTCAATTTGCTATAAGTAATGATTGGAATTTAGACGCTGCGCTTAAATATTTTCAAATGGTACCAAAAGAAAACAATAAATCATTATTTATAGATGCCGCAAATATCCGATTAAAAGAAATAAATGCATATAAGGACGCTCAATTAAAATTTTCTGAATGGATGCAAAGATTAGAAGAAACTGATTCATTGAAAGCTAACCCATTAACAAAAGATGATAAAATATCTTTAAATAAAACTTTATATGGCATGGCTGAACTTGAAGCTTTTCACTTCAACAGAGCATCTTCAGGAATGCAATATTTAGATAAAATAATTGAATTATCATTAGACACTTCAATCCTTCCAAAAGCATTATATGCAAAGTCCTTCATATTAGAAACAGAAGGAAAAGATTCTTTAGCCTTTGAGCTCAAAAATATGATAATCAATAATTATTCAAAGACAGACTATGCTTTAGCCATTATGAATGCTGATAGCACTTTTAGTGCTTTAGATCTCAACTCTGATAAAAATTTAGTTTTAGCAGAGAATAAGTGGTTAAATGATCCAATTCTAGCTTTAGATAAGTATAAACAAATAATTAAAATTGATACATTGTCTGAATCTAGTGCGAAAGCTGCTTACTTTCTAGCATACCAATATGATTATAAATTTGTAAAAGCAGATAGTGCATTGAAATATTATAAATGGATTATGAAATATCATCAAGATTCAGAACAATCATTGTTCTCACAAAAACGGATTGTATTCTTAAATAATGTACTTTCAGATTCAGCGGTGATCAATGTTAATTGAAAGAGCTCATATAATTTCTAATACAGAAGTCGCTCATAACATTTGGGAGATGTTTTTAGACGCACCGGGAATTATTAGTGAATATAAAGGTTCTGGCCAATTTATTAATATATTGGTTGAAGACAGTTGGAATCATCCACTAAGAAGACCCATGAGTATTGCTTCTGCTAAAGATGGAAAAGTTTCTATTATTTATAAAATATTTGGTGATGTTACCCGAATATTGTCAAAAAAGAAATCGGGTAATGATATTGAGGTTTTAGGCCCATTAGGTAACACTTTTACAAATTGGAATAATAATTATTATCCAATACTAGTAGGAGGAGGAGTGGGGCTGCCACCTATCTTAAACCTTAAATCTGAATGCGAGCTTAGCAAAATTGATCATACTATCATTATTGGTGCACAAAATTCTAATGAACATTTTATAGCCCATGACCCTAAAAATGATATAATACTTACTACTGACGATGGTTCTTCAGGAGAGTCAGGTACCGTAATGAATCCAATTGATAGAATTATTAAAGAAAAAAATAGACCCTATATTTTTGCATGCGGTCCGGAGCCCATGCTAGTAGCTATTCGTGATTACTCATTGAAAAACAATATTCCGACTCAGTTATCTGTTGAAAGTTATATGGGCTGTGGGGTAGGTCTTTGTCAAGGTTGCGTAATCTCAAAGAATAATACAGATAAAAAAGAGAATAGTTACCATGAGCAGTATTCATTGGTTTGCATAGATGGTCCAGTTTATGAATCAAAGGATATTCAATTTGAGTAATCTTGAAGTATCTATCGGAAATATAACTTTTAAGAACCCAATCTGGGTAGCCTCTGGTACTTTCGGGTATGGTACTGAGGCACCGGACCTTATCGATGTCAATAAGCTAGGCGCGATAGTTACAAAATCTATTACTCGTGAGCCACGTGAAGGCAATCCACCACCTAGAATTGTAGAAACTCCATCTGGAATGATAAATTCTATTGGTCTTGCAAATATTGGTGTAAAAAAATACATAAAAGAAATGCTGCCTATTTATGAAGACCTTTCCACAAAAATAATTATGAATATAGCTGGAACTGATATAGATGAATACATTGAAATTCTTGAATTGATGGAAAATCAATCATCAAGTATCACAGGATATGAAATTAATATATCCTGCCCAAATGTTAATAAAGGAGGGATGGAATTTGGTATTGATTGCGATATGACCGCAAAATTAACAGAAGAATTAAGAAGTAGAACGGATAGACTTATAATCATGAAATTAAGTCCAAATGTATCTGATATCGTATCAATTGGAAAAGCGTCTCAAGATTCTGGAGCTGACGCTGTTTCTGCTATTAATACAGTTGTGGGTATGAGTATCAATGCAAACACTGGTAAAAGTAATATTTTTACCACCTATGGAGGATTATCTGGTCCAGCTATAAAACCTATAGGCTTAGCAGCTGTAAATAAGCTTTATAAAGATTTATCTATACCAATTATTGGTATGGGTGGAATTGTTTCTTCAACTGATGTGGCTGAATATATACTTGCGGGTTCAACATCGGTTCAAGTTGGAACAGCTAATTTCAGAAATCCCGGGACTGGTGAAGATCTTATTGATATGATCGATACTTATGTTGCAGACTCGAATTGGAAATCATTAGTTGAGATGATTGGAAAAGTTGAAATACATAATTAAATAATAATGAAGTTTATATTAATAGTTATTTTTATTAATCTCATTGCATGTTCAAATTCGCCTAGGTATAGGACAGGCACTACTAAAAGCATTGAAAGAAAAGCGAATAAACCAGCATCGCTAAAAACTAAATCAAATGTGAAGCATCGTAAAATAATGAAGGGAGTCAGCTCTTTTTATGCAGATGATTTTCATGGCAAGTTAACAGCAAACGGCGAAATTTATGATATGTATGGTTTAACAGCTGCTCATAAAACTCTTCCCTTGAATACCATTGTTCGTGTTACCAACTTAGCAAATAATAAATCTTTAATTTTAAGGGTTAATGATAGAGGTCCGTATGTTAAAGGTCGAATTCTAGATTGCTCATATGGTGCTGCTAAAAAATTAGATTTTATTTCTCAAGGGACCACAGATGTTAAAGTCGAAGTTATTGAATGGGGAGATAATAAATATATGAAGCATAAAAAATAGCTTGTCTAAATACTACATAACTGTTAATCCACATGGAGGAACTAAAAAAGGACCTAAAATTCTCAGTGAAGTTCTTCCTATTTTTGAATCTAAAAATGCTGAAGTAACTATTATTGAAACTGAGTATGCTGGTCACGCGAAAGACTTGGCTATGGATGTAGATATGACAGATTATGATGGATTTTGCTGTATTGGTGGTGACGGTACAATGCACGAAGCTATTAATGGATTACTTAAACGTAAAGATAAAAAACGTTTTCCTTTAGGTCTTATAACTGGCGGTACCGGAAATTCATTCATGCGCGATATGAATTGTAAAGATCCACTCGATGCAACTGAACGTATTTTATCAGGGAAAAAAAGATTCATTGATATTTTAGAATGCAATTCTAATGGTGACGTTTATTATTCTTTCAATTTAGTTGGTTGGGGTATGCCAACTGATATTAATAATCTTGCTGAAAAATTGAGATGGTTGGGAACTCAACGGTACAATGTTGCTACTTTAATTGAAGTTATGCGAAACCGTAAACGCTTTGCAGAACTTAAAATTGACGATGAAACAGTTAGCGATGATTTTGCATTTATTATTGCTTGTAATACGATTCACGTTGGTAAAGGCATGAAGATGGCTCCCAAAGCTATACTTGATGATGGACTTGTTGATTTAATTATAGTTCCTAAGGTAAGTAGATTGAAACTTCTTACTTTGTTTCCTAAATTATTCACTGGAGATCATATTGATTCACCTGATCTTGAATATAAACAAGTCAATAATTTTTCAATTAAGCCTAATGTGAATAATAAGTTAAATGTCGACGGTGAATTACTTGGTATTACTCCAGTGAGCGTAAAAGTATTAGAAAAAGAAATTGAGATATTAATATAGTTTTGAAAAGTACTTTCTTAACCAGGCTACCTATCACCTTAATTGGTATTCCAGCAGTTATCTTTTTATTAACTGAAGGCGGAATGATGTTTGCAGGGTTTATTTCGGTGGTGGTACTTTTAAGTTTAGTAGAGTTTTATGATTTAAAAACAATATCTGGTACTCAACCTAATAAGTTTATTGGTTCATTAATGGCACTATTGACATGTTTTATGTATACAAAGTTTCCAAACGGAGATACAACAAATCTTATATCCTTTTTTATAATTATGATCATTTTATGTTTATTTATTGAAATGTTTAGTGGCCACGTTAATCCATTAGATAATATCAATATAACCTTTAGTGGTGTTTTGTACATCGCCGCCTTATTGGGAACTATAATAGCTCTACGAAATTGGGATAGTTTTAATGGAACTAGATTTACAATGGCAATGATTTTCACAGTTTGGATTTGCGATTCATGTGCGTACACCTTTGGAATGCTTTGGGGTAAGAAAAAATTAATTGAAAGAATTAGTCCTAAAAAAACGATTGTAGGCTTTATTGCTGGAATTATTGGCTCTTTTTTATCTTTTTACTTCATGGATATGGTTGGTTTTATTCAAATAGAACTTAATCTATGGCATTTATTGATATTGACGCTCATTGTTGGTGTTTGTGGTCAATTAGGTGATTTTGTTGAATCCATGTTTAAACGTGATGCTGGTGTCAAAGATTCAGGCAAAATATTATTGGGTCATGGAGGCGTCCTTGACAGGTTTGACTCTTTGATTTTTACAAGCCCTCTAGTTTTTATTTTTGTATCATTTTTATAGATTCTAGAGTTCAAGCCTTTCGAATCTTGTTGTAAAAATGTAGATTCTTTCTTGTTTAAATTTATTTCAACTTATATATGCGTTAAGGGAGCTAAATGAACTCTATATTATCTGATTTAGGTATTAAGGATTTCAATCATGGTGCTTGCTCAGGTACTAATAAATGGTCAACGACTAGTAAAAATGATATTATTGAATCAATAAATCCTTCAACTGGTGAAGTTATTGCTTCAGTCTACCAAGCATCTGAAGCAGATTATGAAAGAATAATTCAAGACTCAGTCTCAGCTTTTAAAGATCTTAGGAAGGTTCCTGCTCCTATTAGACGTCAGCTTGTTAGAGAGATGGGGGAAGCGCTTAGGCTAAAAAAAGACTCATTAGGTAGTCTAGTATCATTAGAGATGGGCAAAATTAAACAAGAAGGTGATGGTGAAGTTCAAGAAATGATTGATATTGCAGATTTTGCAGTTGGTCAATCAAGGATGCTATATGGAAAGACTATGCATTCTGAGCGACTAGATCATAGAATGTACGAACAATGGCACCCCTTAGGACCAGTAGGCGTTATCTCTGCTTTTAATTTTCCAGTAGCAGTATGGGCTTGGAATGCTTTTATAGCAGCTATTTGTGGAGATACAACAATTTGGAAACCATCCTCAAGTACACCTTTATGTGCCATCGCAGTTCAAAATATTTGCAATGAAGTAATGGAAAAAAATGGTTATTCGGGAATATTCTCAACAATAATTGGCAAAGGCTCAATCGTTGGTGAACGAATGCTTAGTGACAAAAATATTTCTTTGGTCTCATTTACTGGCTCTACATCAATGGGAAGGCATGTCAGCTCAAAAGTTGCAGAACGATTTGGCAAAACTATTTTAGAGTTAGGCGGTAATAATGCAATAATTATTGACGAAACAGCTGATTTAGATTTAGTTATTCCAGCAGTCGTATTTGGTGCAGTTGGGACTGCTGGTCAAAGATGTACGTCGACTCGAAGAATTATAGTGCATGAAAGTTTACACGATATTTTTATAGATCGGTTATTAAATGCATATAAACAAGTAAACATTGGCGACCCCTTAAATAAAAGCACATTAATGGGCCCACTCGTGAATAAAAGAGCTATATCTGATTTTCTTGAAGCAATAAAAGCGATTATATCTAATGGTGGAGAAATCCTTTGCGGAGGGGAAAAGTTGAATCAGCCTGGAAATTTTGTTTCTCCAGTTGTAGCTAAAGCTAAAAATGAATGGGATATTGTGCAGCATGAGACTTTTGCGCCAATCTTGTATATCATGTCTTATAAAAGTTTAGACGAAGCAATTGAAATGCATAATAATGTTCCTCAAGGGTTATCGTCATCAATGTTTACCACTAAAATATCTAATGCTGAAGAATTTCTATCTCACAGAGGAAGTGATTGTGGAATAGCAAATATAAATATTGGGACATCAGGTGCTGAAATTGGTGGAGCATTTGGTGGTGAAAAAGAAACCGGTGGAGGTAGAGAGTCAGGGTCTGACTCTTGGAAACAATATATGCGTCGCCAAACAAATACTTTGAATTGGAGTAAAGAACTTCCCTTGGCTCAAGGAATAGAATTTAATTTAGATTAATTTTTTAACTAATGAAATATGAGAGTTTATGAATATAGTAAAAGCAGATAAAGTAAGAAGCGAAATTGAAAAATTTATGCTTGCAGATGGAATGGATCAAGTTATTGATTTGGAAAAAAGTCATGGAGTTTGGCTTGTTGATGGTAGAGATGGGAATGAATATTTAGACCTTTTTTCAATGTTTGCTTCTATGCCCGTAGGCTACAATCATCCTTATGTTTTAGAACAAAAGGACAGGCTCACAGCTGCCGCTCTTAATAAACCAACAAATTCAGATGTTTATTCAACTCAAATGGCTGAATTTGTTTCAACCATGGGAAGAGTAGCTCAGCCTGATTATTTACCATATGCATTTTATGTTGAAGGTGGGGCTTTAGGTGTAGAGAATGCTTTAAAAACAGCTTTTGATTGGAAGGTTAGAAAAAATTTAAAAGCTGGTAAAGGAGAAAAAGGTTCTAAGATTATTCATTTTAAAGAATGTTTCCACGGTAGAACGGGTTATACAATGAGTATGACTGATTCACCAGACCCTAGAAAGACAATGTACTACCCTCAATTTAATTGGCCTCGAATTCATAATCCAAAAATCAATTTCCCATTAGATAGTAATTCATTAGAAAATGTTATTAATTCTGAGAAAGTCGCAATAAAACAAATTTTAGATGCAGTAAATAATAATAAAGATGAAATAGCTGGGTTAATAATTGAGCCTATACAGGGCGAGGGAGGCGACAATCATTTCAGATGTGAATTTTTCCAACAATTAAGGAAATTAGCTGATGAACATGAATTTTTATTAATTTATGATGAGGTCCAAACAGGAGCAGGTATAACAGGGTCAATGTGGGCACATCAACAATTCAGTCCTAATAATTGCAATTGCGATTGTACAGATTACAATACACGTCCCGATATTATAAGTTTTGGTAAGAAGACGCAAGTTTGTGGAATTTTTGCTGGTAAAAGACTTGATGAGGTCGATGGTCATGTATTTAAAGAATCAAGTAGATTGAATTCTACTTGGGGTGGCAGTCTAGTTGATATGGTTAGATTTACTATATATCTTGAAATAATGGAGAAAGATAACCTTGTTCAAAATGCAGCTAAGAATGGAGAATATTTAAATGAGAAGCTCCATGCACTTCAAAGTTCGCATTCTGGATTAGTTTCAAATGTGCGAAACTTAGGCCTTTTTGGAGCTTTCGATATGAGAGACTCAGATGAAAGAGATAAAACTATTGGCTTAATAGCTGAAGAAGGTGCGATGATGCTTGGCTGTGGAGGAAAAACTATTCGTTTTAGACCCCATCTAAATATTACAACATCTGAAATCGATCAAGGTTTTGCCATGATTGATAAGGCAATTAGAAAGATATAGCATAATGGCCAGTAATGGCATTCTTTTTATAGTTTCAACACCTATTGGAAATCTTGAAGATATTACTCTTCGGGCCATTAGAATTTTAAAAGAATCATCATTAATAGCAGCCGAAGATACCAGGCATACAAGAAAATTATTATTGCACTATAAAATAATTACTCCAACAATAAGTTATTTTGAACATAATAGGTTAACCAGAATTCCTCAAATTATAAAGCACTTAAGCTCTGGAAAGAATGTTGCTGTAGTTACAGATGCAGGTACTCCTGGAATCAGTGATCCAGCATATAAACTTATCAGAGCTACGATTGAAGAATCAATTAAGGTTGAGTCAATACCTGGAGCATCAGCTTCAATTACAGCATTGTCGGCATCTGGATTACCTACAGATCGTTTTTTATTTGAAGGTTTTTTACCTCATAAAAAAGGAAGACGTAAAAAGCTTGAACGCATTGCGGCAATAGAGGCAACTGCAATCTTATATGAAAGTCCTATGCGCTTAATACGAACATTAAACGATATATTGAAATATATTGGAGATAGGCCTGCTGCAATTGGAAGAGAATTAACTAAAATCCATGAAGAATACAAGAGAGGGAAAGTTTCAGATCTCTTAAAATATTTTGAAATAAACAAACCTCGAGGTGAATTTGTTATTATGATTGGTAAGGATGATCCAAATGTCTATTTCTAAAGGTAAATTTATTAGTTTTGAAGGTATTGATGGATGTGGCAAAAGTACTCAGGTGAAAATGCTTGTAAATGCTATGAATAATACTGAGAGAAATACTATTCTTGTTCGAGAACCAGGTGGTACAATTATATCGGAAGAAATTAGACAAATTTTACTTCACCGTCACATATCTAATATATCGGATAGAACAGAAGCACTACTTATGACAGGAAGTCGTGCACAGCTTACTTATGAAGTAATAATGCCTAAATTAATTAATGGACAAAATGTTATTGCTGATCGTTTTTATGATTCAACTCTAGCATATCAAGGAGGCGGTAGGAAACTTGATTTAGATTGGTTAATTAAGCTTAATCATTTTGCAACTTATGATTTAGAACCTGATGTTACTTTTTTGATTGATATTTTACCAGAAGAAGCATCAAAAAGGAAAAGCAAAGAAGGCGATCGAATTGAGCGTGCTGGAATTGAGCTGCAAACTTTAGTTAGAGATACATATTTAGAATTATCAATTCGATTTAAAGAGCGAATTGTTGTTATTGATGGACATGATACAATTGAAAATATTCACAGTTTGATAATTGAAGAATTAAAAAGAAAACAAATAATACAATGAAAAGTCGTTTAAGAGTAATCCTTCCCATAATTATCACAATTGCAATTACTTCATTTGCAATTACTCAATCTAGTTTCTATAGACAAATAGCACAATCTCAACGATTAATTAATCAAGTATATAATCAAATTTTTTCTACTTATGTACATGAGTTAGACCCAGAGGCATTTACAAAAGCTAGTATTAATGCTATTACTCAAAACTTAGACCCGTATACAACATTTCTAGTTGAAGATGAACAACATACAATCAATATTCTTACTAAAGGTGAGTATGGAGGTGTTGGTATTCAGCTAGGGTATAGAAATAAAACTATGTCTGTTGTTGCTCCGATGGATGGAGGACCGGCAAAAGAAGCTGGAATGATGAGTGGCGATGTCATTTTAAAAGTTGATAATGAGGATGTAAAAAAAATATCTTTTAATGATGCGGCTGCGAAAATAAGAGGTAAAAAAGGCACGAAGGTTAAACTATCTGTAAAAAGATTTGGCGATGATGATATCATTGAATTCAATTTAATCAGATCTCAAATTTCTGTAAAGGATGTAACCTATTCTGGTCTCTTATCAAATAAGATTGGTTATATAAGATTAAATAGATTTTCAAGAAATACGGCAAATGAAATGTCAAGCTCTATTGTTAAAATGCTTAATAATGACGCAAAATCAATTATAATTGACCTTAGAGATAATCCTGGCGGTCTAATGGATGCAGCTATTTCAATATTAGATATGATAATAGATAAAGATAAACCACTTGTTTCTACAAAAGGCAGAACTAAAAACTCTAATAGAACATTTTATTCACGTCAGTCTCCATTAATCCCATCTGATATGAAAGTTGCTATTTTAATAAATCAAGGAAGTGCTTCTGCTAGTGAAATAGTTGCAGGCGCTATTCAAGATTTAGATAGAGGCATTATTTTAGGTCAAAAGTCTTATGGTAAAGGTTTAGTGCAGTCTGCTTTCCAACTTGATGATAAGAGGGCAATTAAGATAACCACTGCACGTTATTATGTTCCAAGTGGAAGATTTATTCAAAAACAAGATTATATAGATGAAAAATTTATAATTAATAAGACAGAAGAAGATTCTGTTTTTAAAACAATTGGTGGTCGTATCGTACTTGGAAATGGTGGTATCACTCCTGACTCTTTGGTGAAACCTGAATTAATGCAAATATTATCTACTCAGTATTGGAGAAATGGTTATTTTTATTCTTATGCTCAAGAAAATAAATATAAATACAATTCCTTTAATGAAGTTAAAAATGACAATAAACTGTTAAATGATTTTCAAATATTTATTAAAGATAAAGACCCAATTGCGCTTCCAGGTAGAAAAGAACTGGAGAGTTTCGCATTAAAAGTTGAAAGCTTAGATTCTTCAAATATGATTGTTAAAAAGGCTATTGAGTCTTTAAATAAATTTTATTTTGTCGAAGAGAATAAACTGAAAGTAAAAGAATCAAACGATATATTGCAGATGTTACATCTAGAGTTTTCTGGCTTATTTGATGGACCGGTAGGAAGATTGAAACAAGCTCTGAAAGATGATAGAACCATACAGTTAGCTATGAAAATATTAACTGACGACTTAATGTACGATAATTCTTTAAAACCTAAAATACTTACCAAAAATTAAATTAGAAATATCCTAACTGTTTATCATCTATCTCAGTTAAATTCTTGCGATTTTTTAGGGTGATTAGCTCAGTTGGTTAGAGCGCTTGCTCGACACGCAAGAGGTCAACGGTTCGAATCCGTTATCGCCCACAAAAGAATAGAATTCATCAGTCCTGAAGTCTTTTCTTTTTTACCAAGTCAAAACAGTATATAATGATATTTATAAACTATTCTTTTTTTTCCATATCGAATAATTATTCGTATATGGATAAGTGTAATCATTTATGAGTCAAGTCAAAATTACTTTACCTGATAAATCAACTAAAGTTTTCAATTTAGGTGTTACGCCTTTATTAGTAGCAGAAAGTATTGGGGAAAGATTAGCTAATGATACTTTAGCAGCTACTATAAATGGTGTTTTTACTGATGCAACTACACCAATCAATGAAAATGCTACATTAATTCTACATACTGGTAAGTCTGAGCAAGGACATGAAGTCTTACTTCATAGCACGGCACATTTAATGGCTCAAGCAGTTAAAATATTATGGCCTAAAACTCAAGTAACAATAGGACCTGCTGTCGATAATAAATTTTATTATGATTTTGATATTGAAAAACCATTTACCGATGATGATTTAATATTAATTGAAAATAAAATGAAAGAATTATCTAAACAAAGTTTACCTGTAAAACGGAGTGATCTTGATCGTAATGATGCGATCAAAATGTTTAAAAAAATGGGAGAATATTATAAAGTTGAGATTATAGAGCAGATTGATTCAAAAGATCAGATTTCTGCATATAGTCAAGGTGATTTTATTGATTTATGTCGTGGACCCCATGTTCCTTTTACTAATAGAATTAAACACTTCAAATTGTTAACAACTTCAGGTGCATATTGGCGTGGAGATGAAAATAATAAAATGCTTCAACGTATCTATGGAACAGTATTCCATTCTAAAGTTGCATTAAAAGATTATTTAAATTTTTTAGAAGAAGCAAAAAAAAGAGATCACCGAAAAATTGGCAAAGAATTAGAAATTTATACGTTTGATGATGAAGTTGGTCCAGGGTTGCCGCTTTGGCTACCTAATGGTGGAGTGATAATCGATGAATTAGAATCACTTGCAAAAGAAACTGAGCGAAAACATGGATACCATCAAGTTCGCTCTCCACATTTGACTAAAGGTGATCTTTATAAAAAGTCTGGTCATTTAGATCTATATAAAGATGCAATGTATCCAGCTATGGATGTGGATGGAGTTGAATATTATATAAAGCCAATGAATTGTCCACACCATCATAAAATTTACGATGCATCACCTAAAAGCTATAGAGATTTACCTTTTAGAATTGCTGAATATGGAACTTGTTATCGATATGAAAAATCTGGGCAACTATTTGGTTTAATGCGTGTTAGAAGTATGCAGATGAATGATGCGCATATTTATTGTTCAAATGAAGATTTTGAATCCGAGTTTTTAGATGTTTGTGATATGTATTTAGAATATTTTAAAATATTTGGCATAGAAAAATATGAAATGCGATTAAGCTTGCATGACCCTGCTGATCTTGGTAAGAAATATATTGATGAACCAAAGCTATGGTTAGAAACCGAAGAATCTGTGAGAAAAGCTTTAATTAAAGGTGGCATTAATTTTGTTGAAAATCCAGGTGAAGCTGCTTTTTATGGTCCTAAAATAGATGTCCAAGTTTGGAGTGCAATTGGAAAAGAATTCACACTCGCTACAAATCAAGTTGATTTCGCTATTCCTAAACGTTTTAACTTAACTTATACTGATCAAAATGGATCAGAAGTGACCCCTTTGTGTATTCATAGAGCACCGTTGAGTACTCATGAACGTTTTATTGGCTTTTTAATAGAACATTACGGTGGAGATTTTCCTTTATGGTTAGCGCCTACTCAGGTTACTATTTTACCAGTATCTGAAAAGACACACTTATTTGGAAAAACTGTTCAAAAAATGCTAATAGATGCTGGAGTCCGTGTTAAATTTGATGATCGTCCAGAAAAAATTGGAGCAAAAATTCGTAATGCTGAATTAAATAAAATTCCAATTATGCTTATTGTTGGAGAGAATGAAGCTAGAGACAACTCATTATCTATTAGACGAAGGTTGATAGGTGACCAAGGAATAGTCAATGTAGATAAATTTTTATCAGAATTATTATTTGAAATTAAAAAAAGGAGTAAACCCCATCGCGAAAGTTAATAAACTAAAATTAAACGAAGATATTCCAGCTAGTGAAGTTCGATTGATATCTGAGACAGGTGAGCAATTAGGTGTGACCAATTTAAAAGAAGCTATTGAAAAAGCAAAAGATGTTGGGCTTGATCTTATTCAGATTGCACCAAATGCTAAGCCCCCTGTAGCTAAAATACTTAATTATGGTAAGCTTAAATACGAAGAAAAAAAGCAAGCACATGCAAATAAGAAGAAACAGCATGTAGTGAAGGTTAAAGAAATTCGTGTTCGTCCTAGAATTGATGATCATGATTTAGAGACTAAAATAAATTTGGGCAGAAAATTTTTAACTCAGGGTTGCAAGCTTAAAGTAACTCTTATGTATAGAGGACGAGAATTATCTAGAACCGATTTGGGTCTAGAAGTTTTAAATAGGATAATTGAAATGCTTTCAGACCTCGCTGAGGTTGAAAAACAAGGGAACTTGGAGGGTCGTCGTCAGACGATCGTTTTGACTGGTAAATAGGAGATAGTCAATGCCAAAGCAGAAAACAAGACGCAGTGCCGCCAAACGATTTCGTTTGACAGGTACTGGTAAAATAAGACGAAATAAAGCAAACCATAGCCATATGTTGGTTCGCCGGAGTAACAGTGCTAAACGAAAGATGCGTAAACCTGACTTGGTAGACGCTTCTGAAGAAAAGCGCGTCCGTCGAATGCTTGCTCAATAAAATAGGAGAATATTATGCCTAGAGCAAATAGTTCTGTGCCAAAGCACAGAAGACATCGCAAACTAGTAAAGCAGGCCAAGGGCTACTATGGTGCCCGGAGCCGCAACTTCAAAACTGCAAAAGATGCAGTTGAGAAGGCAGGACTGTATGCATATCGAGACCGTAGACAAAAGAAACGTCAGTTTCGACGTCTATGGATTATTCGAATAAATGCGGCTGCGCGGCAACATGGCTTGTCCTACTCACAGTTTATTTCTGGACTTAAAGCAAAAGGTATAGAACTCGACCGAAAGGTATTAGCCGGAATGGCTATGGATGAGCCTAGTGCTTTTGCTGAGTTAGCTAAAGCAGTTAACAGCTAGAATGAAACTGAAGGAATCTATTGAATCGGTTCGAAATCAATTTCGAACTGATTCAGATCCCTTTCCCAGTGATGAAGCATCATTAAATTCTCTTCGTATTAAATATATTGGTAGAAAAGGTCTAATAGCTGGTCTTTTCTCAGGTATGAGTGATGTTCTACCTAAAGATAGACCTTTAGCTGGTCAATTATTAAATGAATTAAAAATTGAAATCAATTCTTTTTTTTATGAAAAATCTAATGTCTCTAAGAAAATATTAACAAAAGAGAATACAGATACATCATTACCTGGAATTAATATTCCAACTGGCCATATACATCCATTGCAACAAACCTTAGATCAGATAAAATCAATTTTTTCAGATGTTGGATTTTCTATAGCCTATGGACCTGAGATCGATGATGATTTTCATAATTTTGGAGCACTTAATTTTCCACCAGAGCATCCTGCTAGAGATATGCAGGATACTTTTTTTATTGATCCTGAAACTGTACTAAGAACTCACACTTCTAATGTTCAAATTCATTTAATGGAAGATCAAGATCCACCTTTAAGATACATTGTTCCAGGTAGAGTATATAGAAATGAAGCTATAAGCTATAAAAGTTATTGTCTTTTTAATCAAGTAGAGGGCATTTACGTAGATAAAAAAGTTTCATTCTCAGATTTAAAAAGTATGCTAGAGTATTTTGTTAAAAGAATGTTTGGTGACAATACAAAAATGCGTTTTCGCCCTAGTTTCTTTCCTTTTACTGAACCTAGCGCAGAAGTTGATATTTGGAGTGAAAAAAGGAAAGAATGGCTTGAAATACTTGGCTGTGGTATGGTTGATCCCGAAGTCTTTAAATCTGTCAATATAGATTCAAATATTTGGCATGGATATGCTTTTGGTATGGGCGTTGAAAGAATTTGTATGCTTAAATATGGAATAGACGATATAAGACTTTTTTATCAAGGTGATATGCGGTTTCTGGAGCAATTTTAATGCGCATATCAATTAATTGGCTTAAAGAGTTTATAAATATATCATTAACGAATGAAGAAATCTCTGATAAGCTTACAATGCTTGGTTTAGAATCAGAGGCAGCATATAACACCTCTAGTTTAGGTAATATTGTTATTGGTGAGATTAAAGATATTATTAAACATCCAAATGCTGATAAATTGAATTTATGTAAAGTATATGATGGAAAAAATACTCTCCCTGTAGTTTGTGGTGCCCCTAATGTTAAAGTTGGTCAAAAAATAGCTTTTGCTCCAGTTGGTTCTATACTACCAGGTAATTTTAAAATTAATAAAGCAAAAATACGAGGTGAGGTTAGTCAGGGAATGATTTGCTCGGAAAAAGAAGTAAATATTTCTGATGAACATGATGGAATCATGGTTCTAGATGTGGATGCAACTCCAGGTGACACATTTATAAATTATTTAAATAATAATTTAGGAGCTTTAGAATTAGATATTACTCCAAATAGACCAGATTGTTTTTCTCATTTAGGTGTGGCTAGAGATTTAGCAGCTAAATTAAATATTGATATACATACACCTTCATATGATAAAAAATCTTTCAGTAAAAATATTGTTAAAGATATGATTAATATTTCTCTTGAAGACCCTGAAGATTGCCCAAGATATATTGCTGGAATAGTTAAGGATGTAAATGTTGGACCTTCTCCAGATTGGTTAAAACGCAAGCTCGAATCAACTGGGCAAAGAAGTATAAATAATGTGGTGGATATTTCAAACTTAGTACTTTTAGAAATGGGTCAACCATCTCATATTTTTGACTATGATAAAATTGATTCAAAACAAATCTTAATTAGAAGAGCTAATAAAAATGAAAAAATCAAAACTTTAGATGAAGAGACTAGATTCCTATCAGCTGCTGAGCTTTTAATAACTAATGGTAAAAAACCTATTGCAATAGCTGGTATTATGGGAGGATTATCAACTTCAGTAAATGATAAATCATCAACTTTGCTAATAGAATGTGCATACTTCAACCCTCCAGTTATTAGAAAAGGTGCTAAAAATTTAGGTATGTTAACTGAGGCTTCTAAACGTTTTGAACGTGGCGCAGATCCAGACGGAACGGAAAAGGCAATGTGGCGTATTATTCAATTATTAGAAGATGTTGCAAATGGCGTATGGATACCAGGCATTGTTGATTTATATCCTAAAAAAATAAAACAAGACTCAATCAAGCTAAGAAGGTTAAAACTAGATATTTTATCAGGATGTAAAATACCGGATGAAGCTGTTAAAGAGTCTTTGACTAATCTTGGATGTACTGTAAAAAAAAATGACGGTGAATGGATATGTAAGCCACCTTCTTGGCGTCCTGATATAAAACGAGAAGTTGACTTAATTGAGGAAGTTGTTCGTTTGTATGGATATGATAATATTCCATCAAATTTAAATTACCAAGGAATAATGAATGATGGGATTATTGATCCACACAGATCTCTTTCTAAAATTATAAATATTTTAACTGGTTTTGGTTTTAATCAAATTTTTAGTAATTCACTTCAGTCTTCAAGGAAAATTTCTGCATTAAACTTTAAATCTGTTAAGATGCTAAATCCTTTGTCCGATAAAATGAGTGAAATGAGAACCAGTCTATTTCAAGGTTTATTAGATACTGCAAATTTTAATTTTAAAAATGGCAATCATGATATGATGTTATTTGAATGGGGGAATGTTTTTGAACAGGAAGCTGATGGTTTAGAAGGTATCAAAGAAAAACTCTATTTATCAGGCTTAGCTCATGGATTTTATCTTAAATCATCAGTACACTCAGATGAATCTCTTCCAGCTAGTTTTCATTTAATTAAAGGTATTGTAGGTGCATTATTTTCAAGATTGAAAATAAATGATATAAATTATGATAAGTTTGAAGATATCAGTATAGGTTTGGAAGACACTCATACTGTAAAAGTTGATTCTGAAATAATTGGATATATTGGAAAATTGTCATCTAAGTTTGATAATCTACTAAATTTAGCTATTGGTGAATCGTATGGTTTTCAATTTGACTTAATACAATTAATGAAATTAGCTGATATTAAAAATGAATATAAGCCTGTAGTTGTCTATCCATCAATGATTAGAGATCTTAACTTTGTTTTAGATGAAACTATTCCAGTTGGAGAGATCATACATGTAATAAACAAAAATGGTAAAAACATTCTTATTGATTCAGAGCCGGTTAGTATCTTTCGTGATAGCTCAATTGGAGATAATAATAAAGCTGTCGCAATAAATTTAATTTTTCAAAGCTCTAAAAAAACACTTGAAGATAAAGATGTAAATCCAGTGATAAATGAAATTATACGAGTGGTTTCTAAAAAATTCAGTGCTAAATTACGATAATCTTACATGAGTGAATCAATGGATAATAGTGAAAATTTTGTAAAAGTTACCATTTACGGCCAAGAATACACAATAAAAGCTCCTGCGGATGCTTCATATATTAAAAATATAGCTGAGTATGTAGATGAGAAAATGCGTGAAGTTCAAGAAGAGTTAGCAACTCCTCAAGTCCCTGCAAAAGTTAGTATTCTTGCTGCAATGAATATTGCAGATGAATTATTTGCAGAAAAACGTGACAGAGATCAAATCAAAGGTGATGTAGAGAACAAGGTATCGTCTTTGATCGAGATTGTAGAAGAAGCAATACAGCAATAGCTTATAAATCTGTCCATGGATACTAAAATTTTATCCGGTAAAGTGGTCAGTGAATCAGTTTACAAAAATATCAAGTCTAGAATTGATATTTTAGCCGCTAAATCTATTAATCCTGGCCTTGCTGTTATTTTAGTAGGTGACGATGGTCCTTCTCAAGTATATGTTCAAAATAAAACTAAAACTTTTACAAATCTAGGTCTTTACTCTGAGACAATTAAACTTAAAAAAGAGACATCTCAGAAAAAGTTACTTGAAATTCTTCAAAAACTCAATGATGATAATAAATACCATGGTATTTTAGTCCAATTACCACTTCCAAGCCATATTGATAATGAAACTATTATTAAATCAATTAACCCTAAAAAAGACGTAGATGGATTTCATCCTTTAAATTTAGGTGCCTTGGCAGCCGGAAAACCCACATTTACACCTTGCACTCCTAAAGGAATTATGAGAGTACTTGAATATTATAATTTAGATCTTTCAAATAAACATGTAGTGGTAGTGGGTCGTAGTAATATTGTTGGCAGACCTATCTCTATCTTAACAAGTCTTAAGAGAGAGTATTCAAATGCTACAACTACCATATGTCATTCTGGTACAAATAATATTTCTTACTATACAAAACAAGCAGATGTTGTTATTCTTGCATTAGGATATCCTCAATTTTTAAAAGGTAAGGATATAAAGTTAGGGGCAATCGTTATTGACGTTGGCATTAATCGTGTAAAAAATACTGAAACTAACACTTACAAGCTTTTAGGTGATTGTGAAGAGTCGAGTATAAAAGGCAAAGCCTCATCTCTAACTCCGGTGCCGGGTGGCATTGGTCCAATGACAATAGCAATGTTAGTTGAAAATACTATTGAAGCAGCTGAAATGGAATTATAGCAATGGCAAAGAAAAAATCTTCTAAATCACAATATTATAAAGATTATTTGAGGTTAAGTAAAATTTTAGATAGTCAAAACTTAATCAGCGATGAGTTTAATCAGCATGCTCACGATGAAATGTTATTTATAATTACACATCAAGTATATGAATTATGGTTTAAGCAAATTATTTACGAGTTAGATTCAATATTAGATATATTTGAAGTCCAAAATATTGATGAGTCAAATATTGGAACTTCGATTTCACGATTAAACCGTATTATTGAAATACAAAAGATTTTAGTAGATCAAATAAGAGTGCTCGAAACAATGACGCCTATGGATTTTCTTGATTTTAGAGATTTTTTAGTTCCGGCATCAGGATTTCAAAGTGTTCAATTTAGAAAGATTGAAAATAAACTTGGCCTTTTATCTAAAAATAGGTTCTCTTATGGAGGAGCAAACTATAAATCTTATCTTGATAAATTAGATAATAAAGAAGTTACAGGTAGTGAATCTGGAAATACTCTTTTTGTACTAATTGAAAAATGGCTAGAGAGGACACCTTTTTTAAACTGGGGTAAAACTTCTTTTTGGAATGAATATGAGTTAGCTGTTAAAAAGATGCTCTCAGATGATAGAGCTATTATTGAAACAAATAACAAGCTTTCTGAAGATGAAAAGAAAAAACATTTAAATGAGTATAAAAAAACAGAGTTGTCATTCGGTGTAGTCTTAAATGAAAAAGAGCATTCAAAAATGGTTAATAATGGATCTTGGAGACTTTCATATAAAGCTACTCAAGCAGCATTATTAATATTACTTTATAGAGACCAACCAATATTGCATAATCCATATCTTTTAATTGCAAAACTAGCTGACGTTGATGAGCTATTTACTACTTGGCGTTATAGGCATGTACTTATGGTTTCTCGAATGATAGGTAAAAAAATTGGTACAGGTGGATCAACAGGCTCTACATATCTAAGTGAGACTGCTCAAAAACATCGCGTATTTAGCGATTTAAGCGAATTAACAACTTTTTTAATACCTAGATCAGCACTGCCAAAATTACCTAGAGAAATCAAGGATAAATTAAATTTTTATTTTCATGTGAAAAAAGAGCAATGAATTTAAACTTAAATGGAAAACGAGCATTACTTTGCGGATCAACTGACGGAATTGGCAAAGCATCTGCAATTATGATGGCTAATTTAGGTGCTGAGATTGTATTATTAGCGAGAAATCAAAATAAATTAATAAATACGTTGAATGAGCTATCTGTTAATAATAGTCAAAATCATTCAATCATATGCGCTGATTTTAATAACCCAGAAAAATTAAATGAGATTGTAAACAATGAACTTCATGAGCCTGTTCATATTTTATTAAATAATTCTGGCGGACCACATGGAGGGCTTTTGGTGGATTCTAATATTGATGAATTTAGAATGGGCTTTGAAAGATTATTGATTAGCAATCAGATTATGTTCAAATCAGTATTCGAAGGGATGAAAGAAATGAATTATGGACGTATTATAAATATAATTTCTATATCTATTAACAATGTTATACCAGGGCTTGGAGTTAGTAATACTATTAGAGGTGCAGTTGCTCAATGGGCTAAAACATTAGCCTTAGAAATAGGTCAATACGGTATAACAGTTAATAATGTATTACCAGGCTATACAAATACTAGTCGCTTGCAAGAATTAGCAAATGCTAAGTCTAAATCCTCAGGCCTAACTGTAAAAGAAATAAAATCAATGTGGGCCAGTAGTAGTGCTTCTAAACGAATAGGCGAGCCTGAAGAGATTGCAAATGCTGTTGTTTTTTTAGCCTCTGATGCTTCAAGTTTTGTAAATGGTATTGATATTACAGTTGATGGTGGTAGATCTGGTGCCTAGATGAAAAATTTATTTTCTACTGAAGTTGCATCAAAACTTGATATTGAGAATCCACTAAAAAGTATCCGTGAAAAGTTTAATTATCCGGAAGATAACAACTCTTCTATATTATATTTCTCCGGTAATTCTTTAGGGCTCCAACCTAAGGCAGTCGAATCAATATTAATTGAGCAATCTAGAATATGGGGAAAATATGGGGCTAAAGGCTATTTCTCACATTGGGTAAATTTCCATAAGCATTTAATAGAGAATTTTTTACCTATTGTAGGTGCAGAAGATGGAGAAATTATGCTAATGAATGCTCTTACAGTTAATTTACATCTCTTACTTATTTCTTTTTATCAACCAACAAAAATACGTCATAAAATTATTATTGAAGAAGACGCATTCCCTTCTGATCAATATGCTATAAACTCTCATCTCCATCTTCATGGGTTTAATCCTACGACCTCTTTAATTAAGTTAAAACCCCAATCTAATGAAAAATGTTTGAAAACTATTGATATAATAAATACAATAAAATCACATGGTGAATCTGTAGCTACTGTAATGCTAGGTGGAGTTAATTATTATACCGGTCAAAAATATGACATGAAAGAAATTACGAAGGCATCTAAAGAAATAGGTGCGTATGTTGGATTTGACCTTGCTCATGCTGCTGGGAATGTTGAACTTAATTTACATAATTGGAATGTGGATTTCGCAGCATGGTGTAACTATAAATATTTAAATAGTGGGCCAGGCGCTCCATCAGGAATTTTCATTCATAATAATCATAGTGATTGGAATGGACCAAGGTTAGCAGGGTGGTGGGGAAATAATATGAAAAGTAGATTTAGTATGGATCCAAATTTTGACCCTATTAAAGGGGCTGAAGGTTGGAGTATTAGTAATAGTCCAATCTTTAGCATGGCTCCAATCAAAGCTTCATTGGATATTTACAATCAAGTAGGTATAAATAATTTTATAAAAGCAAGTCAAAAACTTACCGGATATTTAGAAAGTTTAATTAATGCTGAAATGCCTAAAATTGAGATTATAACTCCTAAGAGAAAAGAAAATAGGGGATGTCAATTATCTATGATTATTAAAGATGGTAGAAATGTCCAAAATTATTTAGAATTAAATAATGTAGTTTGTGATTGGCGAGAACCTGACGTAATAAGGATTGCGCCTAATCCATTATACAATACATATAATGAAATTTATCAATTAGTAAAACTCTTAAAAAACTATGACAAAAAATAAATCTAAAGTTTTGTACGCCCGAGAGGATTCGAACCTCCGACCTTTAGATCCGGAATCTAACGCTCTATCCAGCTGAGCTACGGGCGCATTTAGTATTCAAAATTAAAACTTTATTATATTATAACATAATATGAGATTGCATTATATCATGTTATATTATATTCTATCATGTGACATGATAAGGTACCATATCAGATTATATAATAGTA
>CAJJBS010000136.1 GCA_905182385.1 Fidelibacterota bacterium TCS55 | reverse complement strand
AAAAGAGACTTCTTTTTGGGATAATGGAGACCAAATTGGACAAACTACGCAATATTGGGAAAATGGAAATAATTACGCTGTAGCAAATTATGTAAAAAATGTCTTAACTGGTAAATTAACATGGTGGTATGAAGATGGACAAAAAAAAGAAGAAGTTAATTTTGTTGAAGGTGAAAGAGATGGATTAGCCTATTGGTGGTATCCCGATGGTAATAAAAAAGCTATTGCAGATGTATCATCAATGCTAGGACAAGTAACTATGTTTTCTGCTGATGGATCTCATTTTGAACGCTTTAATGTTCAAAATAATAAAGTTTTTTGTAAATCAGGCGAAATTCTTTTTTCAATTGAAAATATTTCTAAAGATTCAATCCTACCTATAAATGATGGTACATGTGATTGCGCAGATTGTTCTGATGAATCAAGTTAACATTTAAATATTAAGTCGGTTGTTAATTCCGTCGCTAAAGACTTATCATAATATTATTCTCATGCGTAAAATTTATATAATTATTTTTGTTTTACTTTCTTTTGCATTTGCAGAAGATCATTCAATTGCTGTACTTGATTTTTCTGGTGAAGAAATACATGCTGATGAACTTAAATCTTTAAGTGCTCAATTCCGTATTGAATTACTTAAAATGGACACATTAAGAGTTTTAGATTATGATGATATGAAATCTATTCTTGAAGTCTCTGGTTATGACTCACCTTCTTGTAATACAATGACATGTTCCGTTATCAGCTCAATGCTTTTAGATCAAGAGTGGATGGTAGCAGCTCATATTGCAAAAATTGGTGAGGTATATGTTATTGAAGCGCATCTATTTAATTCAGAAAATGGAAGAGTCCTTAATGTTGTAACATATGATCATGAACTATCAATTGAGGGACTTAGAACTAGAGGAATGCATAATGTAGCTGAATTACTAATGTCATCTAGGGTTCCAATGGAGGTTCATCGTAGACAAAACTTAGTTTATATAAAGACGAATCCGACTGGAGCGATGGTTCGAGTCGGGAACGATACGCTTAGTGGATCAACGCCAATGGCTTTAGATAGAGTAATGCTTGAAAGTAGACCAATTATAATTTTAAAGGAATTATATGAGCCTTATAGACTAAAACAGCTTCCTGAAGATAATTCTGATATTATATATGTTGAATTACAAAGAAGAGTTCCACAAATAGGAAACGTAGCTTTTGGTAAACCTTTACCAGGAGGAATTGTAATTGTATCTAACAGTGGTGAAGATAGATTTTTATTAAAAAAAGGGACTATAAAATTTAAAAAGCTAAATCAAGGAAAATATCATTTAGAATCAAACACGCATATTATTAATAAGGGTACTTTTAATATTAGACATAGAAGGACTACAGAAGTGAACCCTGAAATCTTTCTTATCTCAGATATTGTAAAGGAAAAAAATCGTTATAAGTTAAAAAGAAATATAATGATAGGTTTCTTAGCCCTCAGCTCAGGTTATCGTACTTATTTACAGTTTAAATCAGAGAGTATTTACTCTAATTACGGCTCTTCAATTGAAGATGGACTTAATAAACATAATGATATTGAACAATTAGATAATCAAAAACCTGTTGTTGATATATTATCTGCTTTTTTTCTAGTGCCCACTATATATTTTCACGCAAAATATTTAGAAATGGATCAGTGGTTAAAAAGATGATTCGCTGTATCATTTTAATATTATTTTTTATTATTGCATGTGAAGATGCTCGAGAATGGGATAATCCTTATGATCCAAATAGTAATCGGGATCTTTGGACGCCTCAGAATGTATCAGCTGAAGAACTTGGTGAAGGTCAATTTAAATTAACTTGGAATCGAAAAGGTCGCCCTTCTAATGGTTTTTTTATTGATAGAAAAGTTGGAGAGGAAAGTTGGGAAGATTCAATTTTATATTTAAAAGATAATCCAGATCTAAGTGATGATGCTGAACTATCATTAATTGATACTGTTGATTTAAAATTTTTAATTAATCTTTTGAAAAGTCCTGATCCTTTTGAATATAAATACCGAATTTACGCTTATGCTATAATGGAAAATGGTGACACCAATGTTTCTAATTATAATTCTATTAGATTAGTTCCGAATATTCTCCCTACTAAGCCTGATAGTTTAAAAATACTATCAGTTACATATATGAATAAACCTCCGAAAACAATGAGCGTGATATGGAGTAAATCAACATACAATTTTAAAAATTATAACATTTTCCATTCACATTTAAATGACTTTTCTAACAAGACATTATATAAAACTATTTATGATAGTAATGTATTGTCATTAGACACTACAAATTTTACGGTATTAAAAGAAAATTGGTTTTGGATTGGTGTTGAAGATAGTATGGGTCAAAAAACAAGTTTGGAGAATAGTGTCTTTTTATTACCAATTGATAACTCTCCAGAATCAGTTTTACTTGATACAATAACTTTTGAGAATAATAAGTTTATATTTAAATGGTCAAAAGCAATTATGAATTCTATTAACGATGACTTCGAAAATTATACAATTGAAGAAATATCCTTGCCAGATTCATCAACAACTTTAATAAAAACAATTAATTTAAAAAATGATATTGAAACATTAATAGATATCGAAAATGATAAAGAATCATATTTCAGAGTTAGATTGAATGATCAATGGGGAAATTCATCATTAAGCAATATTCAACCTGCTTCTTCGTTTCAAAAAATTGTAACTCTTGATTTTATTCGTGACCTTGGCGATGATTTAAATCTTTACAACCTAGGTGCAAAATTATTTTTTACCTTAAAAAAGACGAGCGTTAATGCAAAGTTTCCCGTTTGGATACAAAAAGGAAAAAAGATTTATGCATTAATTGAAAATGGTATGGGTATAGTACTGAATGAAGATGGTAGTGGCTTGAGAATAATTGACGGGAAAGAGCCACAAGATATATCCTTTAACAGTGATCAAACTAAAGGTATTTATACAGGAGAAGATCATAATTTATATTATGTAGATTTTTCTACAAGTGATGACGAAATAGTAATCAAAATACAAGATAATAATGAATGGTTTTCTGATCCTGAAATTATAAGTATTGATGAGATATTATATTCACAAATAAAAAATCCATATCTTAATAATCTAGGCCCTCAAGGAATTTTCACTTCTGGTTTAGATGGTAGTAATATTGACACTCTTTTATTAGAACCTTCTAATAAAAGTCTTAAAGGCATCAGGTATATCATGCCTAGAATGTCACCCCTGAAGAATAAAGTCCTCTATGTTAAAGAAACTGAAAGCTTATATTTATTGGAACTTGATCAAAACCGCAATATCATATCAAATAATATAATTAAGATTGAAGGTGTTGATAATGTTCTTCCAGAGCAAAGCAAATATTTTCGAAATATTAGATGGTCGCCTGATGGAACTAAAGCTATTTTTTGGACTAAAGGTGCAGACTACAATCTTTATATTTATGATTTAAACGTTAACGCTTCAATTGTTAAACTTTTGCAGCCTGGCGCAAGATATGCGGAATGGATTGAAAATGATAAAGTACTTTTTAGATTAGAAAATGCTGATGCAATGTTTATTAAAAGTATAAATGAAGCCCCAACTACAAGTCCTACAATGTTAATAAATAATGGACATCCTGCATACAATTCACCATGGGCCCAACTACAACCAAGGCAATAATGATAAATTTAAATAATATTAAAAGAGAAGACTTTAATTTTATAAAAAGTGTTGAAGCCCGTTGGGTTGATATGGACGCACTTCGCCATATAAACAATTCAGTTTATTTATCATATTTTGAATCAGCAAGAGTAGAATTCTTAGATTCTTTAGGAATAAATATTAATAGGTGGGAAGAAGATGAAAGTGTAATCTTAGGTAAAATGGAAATAACTTATTTAAGACAATCTTCTTATCCTAACATCTATGATATTGGTTGCCGAATTTCAAGATTAGGGACTAAAAGCTTTGATATATTTTCAGCAATATTTGATAAAAAGAGTTTAACGCCAATAGTAACAGGAACCTTTGGTACAGTTTCTTTTAATTATAAATCCCAACAAACCATTCTTATTCCAAAAGCTGTTAGGGATGCGTTTGAACATTCTTAGAAAAATAACAATTTCCTAAAACTTAGATATTCATAGAGGAGAATATGTACGAGATGAAACAGCATTGATTCAAGATTTAATAGCTATTACAGGTGAAAAATATATCCTTACATCTAAATGGAGTAAAGAACGTTATTGTAAAGGATGGAGATTTGGAGAAGGCGAAGCTTTAGCTGTTGCAAAACCAGGTTCATTACTTGAAATTTGGAAAATTTTACAGTTATGTGTGGATTTAGATATCATTGTTATTATGCAAGCTGCTAATACAGGTTTAACTGGTGGTTCTACTCCCAACGGAAATGATTATGATCGTTCTATTCTTGTCATAAACACTATGAGAATTAGCGATATACATATAATAAATGATGGTAAGCAAATTGTGGGCTTTTCTGGAAGTACATTATTTGGACTAGAGAACAAACTATTTTCTTATGGAAGAGAACCACATTCTGTCATTGGTTCTTCTTGCATAGGCGCTTCAATTGTAGGTGGTATTTGTAATAATTCTGGTGGTGCATTAATAAAAAGAGGACCAGCTTACACAGAACTTTCACTCTATGCTCAAATTACTAAGGATGGAAAACTTGTATTAGTTAATGATTTAGGTATTGAGCTTGGCTCTTCACCTGAAGAAATTCTGACCAACCTTCAAACTGAAAATTATAATATAGATAATATACAGTTTTCTAATAAACTTGCATCTGACAATGTTTATCAAGAACGATTAAGGGATGTAGATGCAAGTACACCTGCGCGATTTAATGCAGATAAGCGACGCTTGTATGGTGCATCAGGTTGTGCTGGAAAAATTGCTGTTTTTGCAGTTCGTTTAGATACGTATCCAATTCCAAAGCGTACTAAGGTATTTTATTTAGGGACAAATAGTCCGTATGTATTGGGTAAAATTCGTAGAGATATTTTATCTAAGTTTAAAAATCTTCCTACCTCAGGTGAGTATTTACACAGAGACTGCTATGATGCTGCTAAAAAATACAGTAAAGACACTTTTATAGCTATTGACAAAATAGGACCTAGCTTTATTCCAAAGTTTTTTGAGTTTAAACGTAAAATAGATCTGATAGCTGAAAAGCTCAATTTTCTTCCAAATAAATTTTCAGAAAGATTGATGCAGTTTTTAAGTAATTTTTGGCCTAATCACCTACCGCAGCGAATGGAAGAATTTCGATCTCAGTATGAGCATCACTGGATAATTGAAACGTCGGATGAAGGGATTAACGAAGCAAAAGATTATTTTGAAAATTTTTTCTTAAAGGATGAAGGTTCTTTTTTTATTTGTACTGATAAAGAAGCTAAAAAAGCTATTTTGCATCGTTTTGTTGCTGCAAGTGCAGTAGCTCGTTATCATGCAATGAATCAAACAACGTCTGGAGAAATCATGTCTTTAGATATTGCATTTCCTCGGAATGAAAAAGACTGGTTTGAAAAATTACCACCTGAGATTGATAAGTTATTTGAAATTAAACTGTATTATGGTCATCTATTTTGTCATGTATTACATCAAAATTATATTGTTAAAAAAGGAGTTGATGTAAAAGAATTAAAGAAAAAATTATTAAAGACCTTCGATCTAAGAGGTGCAGAGTATCCTGCAGAGCACAATGTTGGTCATGAATATTTTGCAAAGCCTTCTCTTTCAAACTTCTATAAGAAATTAGACCC
>CAJJBS010000135.1 GCA_905182385.1 Fidelibacterota bacterium TCS55 | reverse complement strand
GGACCAACTTCGATAGCATTTTTGACGCCATCTTTAATCATTTTAGTAATTGATTGATGCCAAAGAACAGGACTATCTAACTGCTCAATTAAAGCATTCTTAATTTCATTTGAATTAGAAATTGGTAAAGCTGTATTGTTGCTATAGATTGGAAAACTACTATTATTGATATTTATTGATGATAATTTATCAGAAAGAATTTTTTTTGCGGAGCTCATTAATGGAGAGTGAAAGGCTCCACTTACATTTAGCTCTAAAACTTTTAAAGCACCAGCTTCCTTCATTAAAGGTATAATTGATTTAATTGCTTTTAATTCACCTGATATTACAACTTGTGCTTTTGCATTAAAATTAGCCGCTACAACAATACCAATATTTTCGTGAGATTGACATATTTCTATGATTTTATCATCCTCAAGACCAATAACCGCAGCCATAGTGCCTTTATTTAGTTTGCATGCATTTTGCATGGCTTCTGAACGAATTTTAACCAATTCAAGCCCAGTTACGAAATCAAATGATTTTGCTAAGGTCAAAGCTGAATATTCACCTAAACTATGCCCTGCTGCACATACAGGGTTTATACCTTTATTGATTAATAATTCACCAATTATAACACTCACGATATAAATAGCAGGTTGAGTATAGTTAGTTTGTTTTAATTTTTCTTCAGGTCCATTAAAAATAATATTTTTTATATCAACATTCATGACATCATTAGCAATATCAAAATATTTTTTCCCTAATTTAGTATTATTATATAGATCATAACCCATACCGACTTTTTGTGAAGCTTGACCTGGGCATAAAAAAGCGACTGACACTATTTGTTGCTCCACTTAATTAGCATTGAGCCCCATGTAAATCCTCCTCCAAAAGCAGCCAATAATAAAATATCATCTTTTATTAGTCTTTTACTCTCAACTGCTTCATCTAATGCAATCGGAATTGTGCCAGCTGTTGTATTTCCATACTTATTAATATTTATAAAAACTTTTTCATTTTCTAAGCCACATCGCTTAGCTGCTGCATCAATAATACGTTGATTAGCTTGATGAGGGATAAATAATTTAATATCATCACCAGTTAGTTGATTTCTATCTAAGATTCGCTTACTTACTTCAGCCATATTTTTTACAGCAAATTTAAAAACTGTTTTGCCATCTTGATAAACATAATGCATTCTTTTATCTACAGTATCTTTAGATGCAGGATGTAGACTGCCACCAGCAGGAACCGTTAAATATTTACTTCCACTTCCATCTGTATGTAAAATAGAATCAACAATTCCAGTTTCATCTTTCGAAGGCTCAAGAATAACACCACCACCACCATCACCAAAAATTACGCAAGTGTTACGATCAGTATAGTCAACAATTGAACTCATAGTATCAGCTCCAATAACTATGACATTCTTATACTTTCCTGATTCGATAAATTTAGATCCTGTTTCCATTGCATAAATAAAGCCAGTGCATGCAGCAACAATATCATAACCCCATGCATTTATAGCGCCAATTTTATCTTGAACAAGTGCAGCTGTCGATACAACTAAATAATCAGGAGTGCTGGTAGCTATAAGAATAAGATCTATTTCTTCAGCAGATTTTCCAGATTTTTCTAATAATTGCTTTGCAATCATTGTACACATATCAGAAGTAGCTTCACCTTCACCAACCAAATGTCTTTTTTCTATACCTGTTCTTGATCTAATCCATTCATCAGTTGTATCCACCATTTTTTCTAAATCAAAGTTTGATAGAACTCGTTCAGGTAAATATCGAGCGGTATATGTTATTTTTGCTTTCAATTAATTACACCCAAGTGTTCATCTATACCTCTAGAAATATCTTGTATCAAATTCTGTTTAATAGATTCTTGAGCAACAAAAATAGAATTCATTATTGCTTTTGGCGTTGAGCTGCCATGACTAACAATAACTATTCCATTTACTCCTAATAATGGTGTACCTCCATGTTCTTCATAGTCGTATTGGTTTTTAATTTCTTCCAATGCAGGTTTAATTAATCCAGCGCCTATTTTATAAGTAATTTTATCATTAATCTTATTTTTTATTAAATTTGAAAAAGTATTAATCCAGCCTTCTGCAAATTTTATTAAGATGTTACCTACAAACCCATCACAAACTAATACATTTGCCTTGCAATCAAATAAATTTCGACTTTCAACATTTCCAATGAAATTGGGTAATTCATTTTTAAATAATTTATATGCATCTTTGTAAAGTTCAGAACCTTTAGTTGGCTCTTCGCCAATATTTATTAAACCAATTTGAGGTTTATTAACGCCTTCAACATGATCGAGATATACAGAAGCCATAATACCAAATTGTAATAGTTGTGCTGGATTAGCATCAGGGTTAGCACCAACATCACAAAGAATTTTACCACCAGTTTGAGTTTTTATGTAAACACCTAGACAGGGACGTTTAACATGAGGTATCCGTCCAAGTAAAAATAAAGATGTTGCCATAACAGCGCCTGTATGCCCCGCACTTATAAAAGCGTTAGCATGATTTTCTTTTACTAACTTTAATCCTTGAACTATAGAAGAATCAGGCTTTGATTTAAAGACTTTTGATCCATCATCATCCATTGTTACTATTTCAGATGCGTGATGTATAGAAATTTGCTTTGGAAGGGTAGATTCTACAAAAGAGTTGATTTTTTCTTGATCACCAACAAGTATGATTTTTAAATCATCTGATGAATTATTAACAGCATCTAAAGCTCCTTCAATAATTGCCTGAGGAGCTAAGTCGCCACCCATGGCATCCAAAGCTATTATCATTTAAAAAAAATAAAAATTAGTCCGTAGTGGAGAGTACTGGACGTCCTTTATAATAACCACAACTTGGGCAAGCGCGATGTGACATCTTTGTCTGACTACACTGAGGACAACTAGTAGTAGGAACAGATGCTGCCTTATAGTGTGTGCGACGCTTTCTTCCTCTTGCTTTTGATTGCCTACCTTTTGGTAAAGCCATAATAACTCCTAATCTATTTTTTCTTTAAAATCTTTTAATGCATCCCAATGGCTATTAAGGTTTGAACCTACACAATTGCAATTCGAAATATTCATATTATTTCCGCAAATAAGGCATAAACCTTTACAATCCTTATTACAAGTTTTTTGAAAAGGTTCTGCTAATAAAATAAGATCGCGAATAACAAAAGTTAGGTCAACAAAATCTTCAGAACCTGAAAACTCAACAACATCAATATTCTTATCATTTATTAAATCTTTATTGTTTGATAAAATAACATTTATATTAGAAGATATTTTTTCATTGAACTTTGTAAGACAAAGATCGCAAGTCGTTACTATCTTTGCATTCATATTTCCATGAATGCGATAACCATTAGCTGCAGTTTCTACAGAAACTGTGCAAAACAACTTATTAGCTTCAACTTTAAATTCAATAAGATCTAAGTCATCTGTTGAAATTTCAAAAAGCTGATTGGAGATTAACTGTTCTAAATCCGATCTATACAACTTCATAATAGACGTCAAATTTACCCTTTAAATTGACCGCTTACCAAGGCTATTTCACTCAGCATCAAATTCGTCTTCATCCTTATGCAGTAAAATATTATCATCATCTGATTTACTTCTAAAGATTATAAACATTATTGTTTCACCAACTGAAAAGATTGATAAAAAATAGGACAAAAAAGAAATAGAAATAATTATAAGAAAAAATGCAATAACAATAGCAGCTACGTTTTCTAAACTTGAAATATTTGTTGAATTAATTGGAATGAAAAAGTCGAAGAAAGCATTCAGATGCATTCCCATATTACAAGTACTATCACAAAATAAAGAGCAAGTAGTGAAATTTTCTGCGATTGAGCTAAATAACTTTTTAGGCCAAACAATATTTGAAGCTACTCCAAATATACCTGTTAATTTTGAGCCCATTAACATTTCATGTCCCATGACAATATTAATTAATTTTATAGCAAAAAAAGAAACAAGCTTATAAATACCTACAGAAAAGCAAGCTAGTGGTATTAATATAAAATGATATGCAATTATACGCCAAGGTTGTCCCCATGTTATGGCATAATTATTAAATACTGAGCCCATTGTATCTTCTTCAAGAGTCCCAACTATAGATGGAGAATAAATAAAAGAAATGATAAAAACTAATCCAGTATAAATTGTAAAAATTGATCCAAATAAATATAAAATATATGGTAACGAAAATATCAACTCTCCGACAAATGGAATTTTTCCTAAAAGAGCAAGGAAAACTGATAATAAAATAAAGAAGAGTGTGATTAACCCAAGTGAAGCTGAAGTAAAAATTAAAGGGTGCCAATGCTTTTTTACAAAATTCCAAGAATCATTGATAGAATAAAATTCATCTCCTTTAAGTTGTTTATAAGTAATTCTTGATACCGCAGTGCTTGCCAGTTGAATTGCATAGATCCAAAATAAAATACTAGTCCAAAATAATACTAAGGCATACCAAGGTCCGCCCATAATTAGTAAACAAGGGTAAAGGCCTTGTGTTTTCCATATCTCAATTAATGTGTAACCTGAGAGTGATAATGCGAGGTAGTTGATAATAAAATAAATAAGATAAGATAAAAAATTTGCAAATACAAAAATCCAAATCTTTTTACCACTAAGTGCTAAGCGTGGAGATTTAAATATATCTCGAAAATCATAATTAAGATTCATTTGTTCCATAGTCGATTTATAATTCAATATTCGTATCGAACAAAATCAACCCATGCTTTTTCTTGGCGAGTAGTTGATAATACTTTTGCAACGGCAACGGCAGTTTGTCTTTTATCATAACTACCTACACGAATTCGATACCAAATTTCATTTGTTTCTTTAAAAGAGGCTTTTTGAATATAAGCATCGTAGCCAGCATCAATTAATTTTGCTGCAAACTTTTTTGCATCACTCAACATCTTTTTAGAGCCAACTTGTATAGTAAATCTATCTTTATCATGCGGAATTAAAGAACCGCGTATTTTTTTTGGTTTTTTAATTATTTTTTTTATGGTTCTTTTCTTTGGTTCCGTTTTGGTGGTTTTAATTAAAGGTTCTACTGCCTTGAGTTCTTTCTTAACTTTTTCTTCTAACGGTATCTTTTCAACATTTTCTAAAACACCTTCGACTGATTCGGAGTCATACCATTTAGGTTCATTATTGGTAGCTAATAAATCTGAGATGGCAGATGAATCATTTTGAACTTTAACTAAAATATTGACAATCTCATCTTTCTTCACATCTTCTAATAACATTACATCGTATGAAAATGATTCAGTGCTAATCTCATCATTGTATTGAAATATTGAAACTTCTAGACTATATAAACCAGCAACATCTGGAGTAAAGTATATTGAGGAATTTGCATCACCCATTTGAATATTATTATTATCAATAAAACTATTTTCAGGTACGCTAGTTAATTCCCAAATGAATTCTAAATCTTGACTTTCTTCAGGTACTTCAGCTGAAACATTAATAGTTTCACCAATAGAAATCGGATTTGTTTCTTTGCTGCAAGATATCATCAAAACAGTTAATAGTATAAAATTATATTTTTTAAGGTATATCATTTTAATCGAGCTATGAAAGCTTATATAGGAATTTGTATGGTTATAAGGTAATAATGCAACTGTTACTGATTGCTAATTAATTCACTATCATTAAAAAAGAAACCTATCTCAATTTTTGCATTTTCATCGCTATCTGCGCCATGAACAGCATTCTCACTTAATGAAGTAGCAAATTTTTTTCGAATGGTTCCATCTTCAGCTTCTTCAGGGTTTGTGGCTCCAATTGTTTTTCGCCAATCAGAAACAGCATTATCTTTTTCTAACGCAAGAACCATTGTTTGACCTGAAGACATGAACTCGGTTAGCTCACTGAAAAATGGTCGTTCTCTATGAATAGCATAAAAACCTTCAGCTTGCGCTTTTGTTAATCGAATTAACTTTGCTCCAAGAATTTTAAATCCTGCATTGATAGTATGGTCAATAATTTTACCCATATAACCATTGCGAATAGCATCTGGTTTGATCATTGCATATGTTTTATTTCCCATTTTAAATAATCCTTAATTAATTTTGTAAAGCCAATTTCATTTTTTCACCTATATCTGCAACTGATTCGCATACTGTGATCCCACATTCAGTCATTATTCTCATTTTAGCTTCTGCAGTATCATCGCCACCAGAAACGATTGCACCTGCATGGCCCATTCTTCTTCCCGGCGGTGCTGTTTGCCCAGCAATAAAACCAACAACAGGTTTAGACATGTTTTCTTTAATCCACCTTGCTGCGTCATTTTCCATTTGACCTCCTATTTCTCCAATTAAGACTACACCTTCAGTTTCAGGGTCTTCTTCAAATAATTTAAGTGCATCAATCATAGTTGTACCAATAATTGGATCACCACCAATTCCTATTGCAGTTGTTTGACCAAGGTTTACATTTACCAATTGACCAATCGCTTCATAAGTTAAAGTTCCTGATTTTGAGAGTACTCCAACATTTCCTTTTTTACAAATAAAACCAGGCATAATTCCTAGCTTACATTCATCAACCGTGATTATCCCAGGGCAGTTTGGTCCCACGAGCTTTGTTTTATTTTGATCGATAATTCTTTTTGCTTTTACCATATCATGGACTGGTACCCCCTCTGTAATACAAACGACTAATTCTATTCCAGCTTCGGATGCTTCTATAATAGCATCAGCTGCAAAGGGTGGAGGTACAAATATAATAGATACATTCGCACCAGTTTCTTTAATGGAATCTTCAACAGAATTATATACTGGAATTTTTGTATCAAGAACAGTTTGGCCACCTTTTCCAGGTGTTACTCCTGCAACAATATTTGTTCCATATTCAATCATTTGAGTCGCGTGAAAGGTTCCTTCAGATCCAGTGATTCCTTGAACGACAACTTTTGAATTTTTATTAACTAGTATTGACATTATTTACCTTAATTATTTATAGCTGCATTAACAACTTTTTGTGCGGCATCTTTCATATCACTTGCTGGGATAATAGCTAGTTTAGACTTAGATAAAATATTTTTGGCTTCTTTGGCATTTGTTCCTTCAAGCCTTACTACCACTGGAACTTTTAGGCCAAGTTCCTCTACTGCTTTTATGACCCCATTTGCTACGCGATCACATCGAACAATACCACCAAAAATATTAATTAATATTGCCTTTACATGATCATCCGAAAGAATGATTTTAAAACCA
>CAJJBS010000134.1 GCA_905182385.1 Fidelibacterota bacterium TCS55 | reverse complement strand
GAACTAAGTATTGAAGGTTTAGCAGCGCATGGTAGTAGACCCGAACAAGGTATCAATGCAATTTTCCCCATGCAATATGCCTTATCAGAATTATATAAGATTAATGAAGAACTTTTAGATGAAAAGCCTCACGCTCATTTAGGTCATGCAACACTTCATCCAGGGATGATCTCAGGAGGAACAGCTCAAAGCGTTATTGCCTCAGAATCAAATATAAAATGGGAGCGCAGAACACTTCCTGGTGAATCTAAACAAAAATTAGATGACGAATTAAAAAGAGTAGTTTCTGCAGTACTCAATGCACCAGGCAATCACAAGGTAAGAGCTTCTCAAATTTATAATCGCCCACCAAATGAAGTAAAAAATGAACCAACTATTGATCTTCTTAAAAAAATAGCTGGCAATAAAGATTACGATGGCATGTCTTTCTGGGCAGACTCAGCATTAGCGACCATGGCTGGAGTCCCCTCTATTCTTTTTGGTCCTACTGGACATGGTGCCCATGCTATTGATGAGTGGGTAAGTAAAAAAAGTATGCTAAATTGTTATGAGATAATGAAAAAATTTATATTGAGTTTATAATTTTTTACAAAATATGTAAGGTAAAGTGTGGTATTTGTCACAACACCAAAGATATAAATATCGTAATTTTAAATAATTTTTTGATTGAAAATCATCATTTTTAATAAATTAAAACTAACATTTACCCTTTTTTCCTTATGCATAATTGCATGTGAAAAAGATTCTTTTATAGAAGAGAATATTCTTGGAAAATGGTATATGCCACAAACTTTGAATCGAATTACCTCAGGAAGGTCGATTAATGATTTAGCTGACCATAGTTTAAATGCTTGGAATTATTCTATGCTAATTACAACAGTCTCTAACCAAAGTTTGATTGATCGCATGGGTAACCCAAAAGGATCTGTGAGTATTACTGGAGCCGTAAATGATGAGATCAAGTTTATGCAGGGCTGGTATGACCCTTATTCAGGAACGTCATCTGTTTATTTAACAAATTACAAATGGAACCAATTTGACCAAGTGGATGGACCCATTATTTCAGTTAATATGAACAATTCTTCAGGCCAAGATGAATGGGGCTGGAATGACTATTTAAATATTTTTTTTAATAATGGGAATTATATTGAAATAGAGCAGGAGATAGATTATTCTTTCGATGGCAAAACATTAAATATTCCAAACCAAACTTTAATTCATCCAGATGACGCAAATATTAATATTGGTGGTTCATTAGCTTATCCCACTGTTGACATTCCTGCAAATACACCCACAGAAATTTTCAGTTATGATGAAGATGAATCCTGGGACTATGGCAATTGGACAATTGATATTCAAGAAAATGGTCGATGGGTAGAAATATATTCTTGGGAAGAGCCTTATGATTCTTCAGGATGGACCCATACATATACAGATTCTACGGTTGCGGAATGGCGCTTAGAAGAAAATACTATATTTGTTACTTATAGCTATGATGACATTTGGGTTGACTCCAACGATGGTCCTGGTGTTGGTCAAGGTACATGGCTTTATGAAATTGCCTATGCCTTTGATACGCAAGGTGACTATTTAACATTAGTAAACGAATTTAAAATGTGTGAAGATGAAGATTACTGCCTTGAATGGTTTGAATATGATTATGGCTTAGACCTAGGAAGCTTAGAAGAATTAAAAATGGTTTGGACTTTAGAATTTTCAAAAAGGCCACCCTTAAGATCAAAAGAGTTCAAAAAGCCATTTAATAATATTACGAAACGCTTTCCACCTTACAACTTATTAAAGTGAGTTAGTGTGAGATCCAATCAAAGGTCTCTACCAAATTATTGAAAACAGGCGCACCCGTTTTTTTTAATCTTTCACTACTCACATGACCAGTACCTACTAACGCACAATCTGCTCCAATTATATCCGCTACTTCTTTATCATGTAAAGTATCTCCAATTAAAATTATTTCGTTAGAATTAAAGTTTAATTGTTTAACCCACTCTTTTCCAGTTTGTTCTTTACCATAGGCATAATGGTTATCTTGTCCCAGTATCTTAATAAAAAATGAACTTATTTCATGATACTTTAATGAATTATCCAATATTACTTGGCTAGAAGCAGAAAGTAGCGATTGAGTTAATCCTAAATTTTTTGCATTATTTAACGTGAGAACAGCATCAGAATGAAGAGGCATCTCATCTATCCGATCCATATATCTATTTTGAAATTCACTGCCAGATATTTCAAATGACTCTTTATTAAAATCAAACCCAAGCTTTATATAATAGTCTTTAACTGGAAAACAAAAGTTATCTAAAAACCATGATTCTGTCATTACTTTCATCCCTCTTTTTTGTAGTACTTGATTCATGATTTCAATACAAAAAAGACGATCATCTAATAGAGTTCCATTCCAGTCCCAAATAATATGTTTATACTTCATTTAGGAAGATAAAACTGAAGGAGATTTATTAAAAAAGAAATAAATTTTGCACTGATGTTTTCATCAATAAATAAATTAGTTAACTTATTAGAGAAAAGACTGAAGGAACCCTTGCCTGGATCTTCAGCTCATTTATTAACTAAAGTTGAAAGTGAAATAGATTTCACTTTCAACAATTCACATGAGAATGCAAAAAAAGCATCCGTATTAATTTTATTATTTCCAGAATCTAATAATATTCATTTTTTTTTGACACAGAGAACATTCTTAGTTGAACACCACAAAGGCCAAATTTCACTCCCAGGTGGTACTTGTGAAATTAATGAGCAAATTATCAATACAGCACTTCGAGAAACTGAAGAAGAGATTGGGGTGAATCAAAATAATGTTGAAATTATAGGCGCTTTAACTCCATTTTTTACACCCACTTCAGGGTTTATTGTTCATCCATTTGTCGGTTGGTGTGATAAGCGACCCAAGACAAACATCCAAAGTGATGAAGTCCATACTTTATTTTCAGCATCCTTATCTCAATTATTAAATGATCAAAATTTAGAGTCAGAGAATTGGAATCTTAAAGGTTATAAAGCCCAAGTTCCATTTTACAACTTTGATGGATATAAAGTTTGGGGTGTGACCGCCGCTATTCTTTCTGAATTTAAATTAGTCTTAAAAGATGCAATAAATTGAAATTATATTTAACCCTTATCAATTATTAAATAACTATTAATTTTATAAAAAAAGAAAATATGTAATGGGGAATAAATTAGGTATAGACCTTGGTGGCACAAAAATTGAAGCTATTATTATTAACGATACATTTCAAGTAATTGAACGAAAACGTATTGCAACAAAACGTGATGAAGGCTATGATGCAATTCTAAAGCGTATAATTGATCTAGCGAAGGAGTTAATGAAAACTAGTAATGTAGAAGGACCCGTTGGTATATGCACGCCAGGTGCCATCGACTTCCAAACAGGAACATTAAAAAATAGCAATACCATTTGTTTAATAGATAAACCACTAAAACTTGATCTTGAAGCTGCTCTTGCGCTTCCAATTCTTATGGAAAACGATGCCAATTGCTTTGCATTAGCTGAATCAATTTTAGGAGCAGCAAAAGATTATCGATTAGTATTTGGTGTGATCCTTGGAACCGGTTGTGGTGGAGGAGTGGTGATAAATAAGAATATACATCGTGGACCAAATCATATTAGCGGCGAATGGGGACATCACGTTCTTTATCCTGATGGAAGAAATTGCTACTGTGGAAATAAAGGATGTACGGAGTCCTATATATCGGGCACTGCTCTCGAGAAAGAATGGAAAGAATTAACTAATGAATTTAAATGCGTTACAGATATTATAGACAATAAAGCTTTTTTAGAGCACCCAGAATGGAAAGAAAATTTTATTAATAATTTTGGCGCTGCTTTAGCAAATGTTATAGATATTTTAGATCCAGATGTAATAGTTTTAGGTGGAGGATTATCAAAAGTTAAAATGCTTTATACTGAAGGAAAAGATGCTATTGCAAAAGCAATATTTAGTAGAAACTTTGTTACCCCAATTCTAAAAAATAAGCTGGGTGATTCGGCTGGTGTATTTGGTGCCGCTATGCTAGGAGATCATATTTGAGATTCGCCAAGTGGCTATATCATTTGAGCAACACAGATCAATATATCCTTCTTGGGTTTTTCATCTTTAGCTTGGGTATTTCTTATTTAACAATTCTTGTATTCCGTGCTTGGCATTTAAAAATTCACGGTAGTGATAAATATTCTCATGAATTCCGCATTACTCCATTTGCACTGGTTGGCATCGCTTTTATCTATACCCTAATACTTTACATGTCTATTGGAGAGACTATAACTCGTTGGGTCATAGAATTTTCTACGTAATTATTTTTTCTTTTTTCGCTTCATTTTAAGAAGCTTCCAAGCAGCTCTTGGCAATTTTTCTAGTTCATTCATTTCACCAGCTCCCTGAAGCCATTCACCACCATCAATCGTTACCACTTCACCATTAATATAACCTGCTTGATCACTAATTAAATATGTGGCCAAATTTGCCAGTTCAATATGTTCTCCAACTCTTTTCAGGGGTACTCTATTTTTTATTTTCTTCTGAATACCTAGACCTGGAGGCGCAAGTTTAGACCAAGCTCCTTTTGTAGGAAAAGGACCCGGCGCAATTGCGACAGTTCGAATACCATATTTAGCCCACTCTACGGCGAGCGATCTAGTCATTGCAAGAACACCTGCTTTTGCACATGCTGAAGGGACAACATAACCAGATCCAGTCCATGCATAAGTTGTAACTATATTCAATATGACTCCACCCTCTTTTTCGCGCATCACTTTACCAACAGCCTGCGTACAATTAAATGTTCCATTTAGAACAATGTCTACTACTGTTTTAAATGCATTCGGACTAAGGTCTTCTGTTGGACTAATAAAATTTCCAGCAGCGTTATTAAGAAGAATATCAACCTTTCTAAATTCATCTACTGTTTGACTGACCATAGCATTCACCTGTTCTGGATCTCTAACATCGCAAGCGATAGCTAATACTTTCCCTCCGAGTTCACGCAACTCCTCAGCCGTCTTATCAATAACTTCTTGGCGGCGACTAGTAATAACAAGATTGGCACCTAATTCAGCAAAGCGGGTAGCCATAGATTTACCTAAGCCAGTACCGCCACCAGTCACAATAATTGATTTGTCGTTTAAAAGTTCTTTTTCAAACATAGATAAATACCTTAGATAATTATATTAAAAGATAACGAATAGAAACAAAAAAGCCCCGAAATAAATCGAGGCTTTTACTTTATTAACTAAAATAATAATTTAGTTTTGGCTTGGAGGAGGACCCATGTCACCATTGCAAGCACCAACAGCCATCGCAATTGCTCCGAAAACATCTTGAGGGTCTTCTGTACCATTTGCTACAGCTTCATTCATTGCGTTTTCGCCTACTTCTTTACATTCTTCCCATTTTGCTTCATCATAATCATCTTCTTGCTGATCACGACCTTTTGCAGTCTCTGCAGCAGCAGTAAAGGCTTCTTCCCAATTGTCACCAGTAAAAGTGTCCATAAAAGCATCTGCTACAGGATCAGGACCCATGTCACCGTCTTGATGATCCATGTCACCGTCTTGATGATCCATGTCACCGTCTTGATGATCCATGTCACCGTCTTGATGATCCATGTCACCGTCTTGATGATCCATGTCACCACCCATATTATCATAACACTCTACAGGGTTTCCATCTCCATCTTCATTCCAGACCGCATAAGGACCTTCATGTACACCATCTTGATCTGTATCTAACATGTACTCATCCATTCCACCACATAGAGCATGTTGGTTACCCTCCCAGTGAGTAGCTGGCGCCATTGGACCACCTTGATGATCGCCGCCTTGATGATCTCCATCCATATTAGGAGCGCCATCATCGCCATCACCCATTTCTTCATGGGTAAGTTCTTCAATCATAGTCAATTTTTCTAAAAATTCATTGACAAGATCATTCTCTACACCACTACCTTCAAGTGCTTCGCGAACATTTTGCTGATACTCTCCAGCAGCACCATCTCCAGAAGGAGCATCAAAGCCTTCAGGAAGAGGAGGCATATCGTCATCACCGTCATTGCCATCACCGTCATTGCCATCACCGTCATTGCCATCACCGTCATTGCCATCACCGTCATTGCCATACTCAGACCTTGTTACAGGTTCCATATTCATAGCAAAGCTTTGTAATAACATTGCAGCGTTTTCATCAATTGTTCCAGCTGCTTGTAAATCTTCGACCATACTTTTAACAGCATCATATGCTGCATCTAATTTGGTATCTTCTTCTTTGTCTTGTGCAAAGACCAATGTTAAGGCTAACGAACTAGCCATTATTAACTTTATTAACTTCATTACATCCTCCGATGAGTTAGTTGTTTTGATTACTTATCAAGTATTTTCCCCGCATATACTATCAATTCTATAAGAAATTACAAATGAAACTATAAGAATTACATTAATTATCAAGTGATAGCGGTCACACTAGTTTTGAGCCTTAATTAACCTCCCTAGGTCAGCTGTGGCTCGAGTGAACTCTTGTTCAAATGAACCATAATAATCATTCACTTCATAAAAAATCTTTGCTGCATCTCGATCGACAACATGACTATTTTTAAGTAAAACATCAGGAGATGGAAATAATATTTCAATCCCTGGTTTAAAATATTTTAAGGTCAACTCGAGATCAGGGTTCATCTCAAGCATCTTCTTCATAACCAATACTTCATAGAGTCTGCGCTCATCTTTGTCCCTAGAAAGAAGTATCGTAAAAATATCATCCTGAGGAATATCCCCCCTTGCATTGAAACTTTTAAGTGAATTTTTATAAGAATCCTTTAAAGTTACATAACTAGTTATAGCGGTTGGTCGTACAAAAGGTTTCTCGACCGTAGCCTTCCCTTTTAAAGAATAACTTAACTTCAAAGATTTACCACTAGACATATTTATTATATCTTTTGAAAGTAGTGCTACGCCAAAGCCAGCTGGATCATCAGGGTCATCTTTAAAATAAATGACTTTTTCGGGACTAATATATTTATAGTAGCCTAGCTTTTCAATTACATCTAAAAGCATTCTTTTTACTAAAGCCGATTCACCAGGAATTCTACCGGAGAGAATACTCTTATATGGTTCTCGAACCATTAATGTTTTATCTTTTTCAGAACGTTTATTTACTTCATTAAGGATATCATTAAAAATTGGACTCTCATATATAAAGCTAAGATCAAAGACATCAGAGTGTTGAATTCGGTAAGAATTAGGAAAAGAGCGATTATCGAATTTATTAAAGAGCTCAGAGTCTTGTGGAACTACTCGACTAAAATTATCTTCGCTCTCAGTTATAATATGAGGAGTGATTACCACAATAACTTCTTTTTTTATTCGTTGCTCAGATGAGACAGCAAATAAACGGCCAATAAATGGAAGGTCTTTAAGGACAGGAACTCCCCCCTCATTTTCTGTCTTCTTTTCATTGATTAATCCACCAATAATAAATGGTGTATTATTAGCAACGCGCACAAAAGATTGAACTTTTCTATTATTAATAATTGGTGCAGCCTCTACATCAATAGTACCCGCAGCGCCAATTCTTTCCTCTGTTTCACTAACTATAGTTTCTACTTGAATAGTAACGCGTGAACCATCTTCACTTATTCTAGGTCGAAGATTTAAAACAATACCTACAGGCACGTAGTCTACAGATTTTATTTTTGCTACTTGGTCTGTAATAGTTTTTGTAATTGGAATCTGTTGACCTATTTGTATTCTTGCTTGACGACCATCTAAAACCAAGACAGATGGTTTAGATAAAATTTCGGCTGCTTTATTACTGATTAAAGCTTCAACGTTTGCTCTAAAGTTAGAGGAATTGCCCATAAGTGTTCTATCGAGAACCACCGTAAATGGTGAGATTGAACCACTTCTCGGCGGTGGAAAAGTAGCAGAATAACCTTGACCTGCATTTGAAAAGTCAATCCCTAACTCATCCAGACGATCATTGTTAATTTCTAGAACCAATGCTTCTATTGCAATTTGATTTGCAGGAACATCAATCTTGTTTTGGATAATATCTAAAAGCTTTGCTACCGAGTTAAAGTCTCCAGGTTTATATCCTACCATTAAGCGTTGCATAGGGTCACCACTAGTAGTATAATCAAGCGTTACACCACCTAGGTCAACACCCAGCGCAGATTTCTTAGCTGATTTAGCTTTAGATTCTTTTACTAAAGAAATTGTTTCAGTATCTGGTAATTTCATAATTATAGGCAATGCATTTAAGCTGTTAAGATCCTTCGATTTATTTGAAAAAATTGGGGTAAAATTATACTCACCCTCAATTTCGCCTTTGCCTGCTTTATACTCTACCACGGCATAGCCCATGGTCTTCAATGTAGCTAAAGCCCTATCTGTTTGAATATAGCTAAGCTTTAATACTTCATAATCAAGGTCTCTCATTGAGTTAATTTTTCCACTCGTGAATCCAGCTGGCACTTTAGCTGAAGGTCTTTGTGTTACAGCGCGTTGCTGAGCGGCAACAGGTCGTCTTTGAGTGTTCGCTCGTTGTTGAGCATTCACAATGGTAATAAAAATAAATAATAAAGATAAATATCGACGTATCATCTTGGCTCCACAATATCTATTGACATGGACACATTCATTCCATCAAAAGAAACAGTAACATTACCACTTGAATCTGATGACTTTGGATCAAAGAATAATAAACTTTCAAAAGTAGAACCCTGTGCCTTATCCAATTTTACGCTAATCTCAGTTTCGTCATCGCCAGCACTATGTAAAAAAATGTAGCCACCAATCGCAGCAACTTTCATCTTGTAAATAACTGAAAAAGCAGCAATCGAATCACTAGGTACTAATCTTTCTACTACTGCTGTAATCTTAATAGTATCATCTGTGCGTACAATATCATCCGAAATTGTTAATATAAGTTTAAATTCATTATTTTGATTTGATGCAGACTTTGACGTATCGAGCGTTTTATCACCACAAGCGGTAACACCAACAAAAAGAAGCCCCATTAGAGTTAGTAAAATGGACTGTCTAAAATTAGCGATTATATTAAGTTTTTTATTTTTTTGGATGTATTTCATCTATTTACCTCGGATATATTCTATAAAAGTGTAAAACTTTTCTTGCAGAAAAGTAAACCTTTTCTCAATTCATAATTTTAAAAAAATAAAGATAATTTTATACTATTGTGATTCTATAATTTCACCAATAACTTTAGAGCTATTATCCTTAGCAGTATCGTAATAAATCAAAAAATCTTTTACATTTTCACTAAAAGTAAAGATAGCCGTCTTTATTAATTGACTTTCCTAGGAACATATTATCATTATGACTGATATAAATAAAATCTCTTCAGAAAATAAATTAAATTACAATCTTGATTTTCTTGGTTTAATTACAATTGAAAAAATGTATAAATGGACCAAAATAGTTGGCATTCTAAATATTGCTCTAGGTGCGGTCTATTGCCTTTCAATATTGTTCTTATCACTACCAACATTTATCATGGGTATCATTACAATTATTATGGGATCCAAACTGGTTACAGCATCAAATCATTTTCAATATGCAGTCCAAAATAAAGATGAAGAATCATTTATAACAGCGGTTGATCAATTAAGACAATATTTTTTGATTAATGGAATTTTATTAATTATAACATTTGTAATAATTGGTCTTTTGTTACTATTTGTAAGTTTCTTTTCAGGCTTAATTATGGATTTTTTAAATGAAAGTGGCTTTGATTACACAATAAGTTCAATTTCTTCATTGATAAAGCAACTTATATAAAAAATGAATATTTTTAAAAAAATAATTAAGATTAAAGCTGGTGAAGGAAAAATGGTCCTTACTTTCTTCTTTTTTTCTTTTTTTACTGTCGGCATGGGGCTTATTGCTAAAACCGCTCGAGATGCTTATTTTTTAAGCAGGTTTGAAAAATCTCTTCTTCCGCTAATGTTCTTGGCTATTGCTATCGTAATCGCGCCAATCCTCACTTATTATACAAGTTTATCTAAAAAGTTATCACCAAAAACATTATTTATGATAACCTCCTCTATTTTTGGCTCTTCTTTTATTTTTCTTCAAACAATAATGGTAGGCAACATTATCCCAATTGCTTATATCTGGATAGAAGTTGCAGTTGGTATTACTATTATCCAATTTTGGACCACGGCTGGTGAATCTTTCGAACCTCAACAGGCTAAACGTTTATTTGGAATCATTGGCGGCGGTGGTTCTTTTGCCGTAATGCTTATTGGGATGAATTTAAAACCTTTTGTAAGTGCATTTGGAACCGATGAATTGCTCTTTTTAGCTGCTGCTTTTTTAGGCCTTACATTTGTTTTTGGAAGGATGGCAGTACAATACCTAATTAAAGACCAATCAAAAGGTCCAAAAAAACCTGTAAATAAATCACAGAAGAAAAAAGGGATGGACCCTTTTATTATTAGAATTGCAACGATTGTTGCTTTGTCTGCTGTGGTTACAACACTAGTTGACTACCAATTTAAAATGATCGCGAGTTCTAAATTCCCAGAGGAAGCTGATTTAGTCGCATTTTTTGGAACTTTTTACTCGATTGCAGGCGCAGCTTCCATCATTATGCAGTTTTTTATAACAGGACCTTTACTGTCAAGGTTTGGCATTTTGCTTGGACTTCTTATTTTACCCTTTTTTCTTATCTTAGGAAGTACTTCTATTTTATTGGCACCCGTACTACTAAGCGCTAGCTTTGCAAAATTTTCAGATCAAACTTTTAAATTCACAATTAATAACTCATCCTTAGAATTAATTTGGCTACCTGTTCCTAAAGATATAAGAAAAACTTTTAAGCCTCAAGTAACTGGTACAATTAAATCGATTGCAGAAGGCTTAGGAGGCCTCATTACTTTTTTGTTGGTTAAAATTGTTGCTCTTCCATACTTAAGTTTTGTTTCTCTTTGTTCTATTGGAGTTTGGCTTTTTACTTCATTTAAAGTAAAAACAGGTTATGTAAATCAATTACAAACAGCTATTGCTAAAAGAGAAATCAACTTTGAAGAGCTAAACATTGATGTCCAAGATGCTGCAATGGTTAAAACTATCGAAGAAACCCTTTCGACCAGTGATGAGATTAAACAACTATTTGCCCTGGAAATCATTGAAGGTCTACCTCTCTCCTCTTGGAAGAAAACAATTAATGAATTATTTAATAACGGTACGCCTGAAGTTCGTAAGCGGATCTTATCTATGGCTTGGGATGAAGAAGATGTTATATCGAATGGTGACATCATTCAAGCAATGAATAAAAGTGATGAAGTTTCAGCTGAAGCCATAATTGTTGCAGGTCGACGAAAATTAAAAGATGTTCTTCCCAATTTAGAAACTTTATTAGATAGTGAGAGTCAAGATACATGCGTTGCAGCTGCAGCTGCAATATTACAAGTAGGAAGCGGTCCAACTGATAAAGCTCAAATGATTTTAAACGATATGCTCGATAAAGAAGATGAATCTACTCAAGCTACTGCACTTAATAGATTAATCTATAATGATCAAATCTTAACAAATGAAAAGTTGGTGTTTTTCCTAGAACATGAAAGTGACATAATTAGCAATGTAGCCTTAAACATTGCTGAAAAACGAAAAGATGAAATTTTAATTCCTGCAATTATATCTAATTTATCTTTAGCAAAGACAAGTATTCAAGCGCGACAAACTCTAAAAAAGTTTTCTGAAGAACTAATTGATGAACAATTTGAGCAATTGCTTCAATCAAAAGAAACAAACAGAAAGCTCCGCCTGGGGATTATAAGAACACTACGAGAATATCCAGATGAAGCTTCAATCAAGTTGTTAATTTCGCAATTAGATAATAGTGACCAGGATATATATAATTTGGTAGTAGAGTCATTACTCGCCATCGCACGGGTAGACTCAATTGGAGAAGAGTACAAAAGTCGTATTGCTCACGAAATAAATACAATTGCAAAAAAAGTATATGCTCTGAGTGAGTGTATAAAAATGTTACCTCAAGATGAGAACCAGTTTCTTATGAAAGATTTTCTTAATAACGAAATTCAAAATACATTGCCTACTTTGTTAAAGCTTGGCGTCCTTGACGTTCCTGATACACCAATTGAAACCTATATTCGTACCATTAAATCTGGAGATTCTTCTAAACTTCCATTTTTACTTGAATTTTTTGAGAATATTTTTTCTAAAAATGAACGCGAAATCATTAATCCTTTAATTGAACAAATCTCACTCTATGAGCGAAGTGAAGTTGGTCATCTCCATTTTAAATCACTCCCAAATAACTTAGATCAAGAATTAATCAATTCTGTTTATTCACCAAATAAATGGGAATCTGCTATTGCTTTAGATTATCTATTAATTTCAAATAAAATGGATGTTATCAAATCTTTAGATTGGCAAAAAGTTCCAAATTCAAATGCAAATCAAGAATTAATTGCAAGAAAAATACAAAAGAATGGCGCAAATCTTGATTTCATTCCATCAGATCGTTTTAAATTAGAAAGTGAAATTTTATCTATGTACTCAACTTTAGAAAAAACAATCATTCTAAAATCAGTTGATTTGTTTAAATCAATTCCAGCTGAAAACTTATCCCGAGTAGCCCAAATCACGGATGAAGTTTCTTATGATGCAAATAATTCTATATTTGCGGAGGGTGACTATGGTGACTCACTATTTATTGTTGTGGATGGGAATGTTCGTATTCATAAGGGCAACCAGGAATTAGCAATGTTAGGAAAAGGTACTTGCTTAGGTGAGATGGCTTTATTGGATGATGAGCCTCGTTCTGCTGATGCCACAGTCACAGAGGATTCTACTTTATTTAAAATTGAGCAAGAAGGCTTCTATGAAGTAATGGGTAGTCAAAGTGATATAATGGAAGGTATCATTAAATTATTAACTGGGCGGTTAAGAGTTGCAAATGAAAAAATGATGGGGAAATAAATATTCTTAGATCTAATTTTTCGGCAAAACTTTATTTAGCTGGTCTTTTGTTTTCTCTTCAACTATCTCATTTACTTTTAACTTAGTCTCAAAAACTTTATCTTTAACATTTTCAACACCAGTTTGAACGCCATCTTTTATTGATTCAACTGAAATATCATTACCAGTCCAAACCATATAGGCAACCCATAATATTAAAATTGCAGCGACAACCAAAACTAGCTTAATTAATTTTTTTATCATTCCAAAAAGGATTATTAATGCCAGTACTACAGCAACAGCCATATAGACTGGATTAGATACTAACATTTCAATTGATTGATCCATTAATGATTCTCTTTCATATCTAATTTTCGATGATTAATTCGACCTGAACGTCTTTCATATTCTTCTATCATTTCCATAATAACTGGATCGTCAGGCATCTCAAGCTTCATAGTATCAATTTTTCCAAATTGAGAAATAACTTTCCCTTTTTTGATTTGTAGTTCTATAACTCCAATATAGTGACCTTCTTTTCCAGCTTGAGCAATAAGAGCACCATTAACA
>CAJJBS010000133.1 GCA_905182385.1 Fidelibacterota bacterium TCS55 | reverse complement strand
AGTTTATATGTGGATAAATTGTGGAAAAGTTGGGGAAAACATTTTTTTTATTGAGGACAAAATACTTTTTTTAACTTTTCTTCTTGAGTTATTTTTACTTCGTTTATATATTTGTCGTGCCAACCAAGTGAATTATCACTTTTTCAAATGTCAGCCTAATAAGCAAATCTCGATTTTCTAAATGAAACCACATACCAAAAGGAATGTTGTAAATGGCTGAAGCGATTGAACTTAATTTTCCTGCAGGAAAGAAACCTACAGAAGAGATAAAAACCATTGTTGAAGAAACTGTTCGTGAACTTACAAAAGAAGTTGATGAGAAAGATTCTTCAAATGATCAAAAAATTTACCATATTGAAAATTACTATGAAGGTGATTCTCTAGGTGCTGATATATTAAAGAATAAATATCTAGCCCCTTGGGAAAGCCATCCCTATGAATTATGGGAAAGACAAGCAAAAGCTCTTGCTTCTGTTGAAAAAACTAAGAAGCTACAAGAAACATGGGAAAAGAAATTTTACTCAATTCTTGAAAATTTTAAATTTACTCCAGGTGGCCGAATTATGCATGGTGCTGGTAGAGAGGATATAACAACTACACTAAATAATTGCTATGTTGTAGGTATTGAAAAAGATTCAATTAATGCTATTTATAAAACCATTAAAGAAGAAGGAAGAACTTACAAATTTGGTGGTGGTTGTGGTCATGACTTATCAGTGCTTCGTCCTTCAGGTGATGCTATTAATGGAACTGGCGGAGAAAGTTGTGGACCCGTTGGTTTTATGAATCTCTTTAGTGAGAATACTAATACGATTGCACAACATGGTCGAAGAGGTGCAAATATGCAAACACTTCGAATAGACCATCCTGATATTGAGAAATTTATTGCTATCAAAACTGATGATATAAATATGGTTAAATACTCAAATATCTCTGTATTGCTCACACATGACTTTATGGAAGCAGTTGAAAATAATAAAGAGTTTGATCTAAAATGGGGCGGTACCGTTTATAGAACAATTAATGCAAAAGAGCTTTGGGGAAAAATTATATCTCACGCACATTCTAGCGCTGAGCCTGGTCTTCTATTTTGGGATACGATGACAGATTACCACAACGCAGAATATTGTAGTCCATTAGTATCAACAAACCCGTGCGCAGAACAACCACTCCCAGATGGTGGTTGCTGCAACTTAGGGGCTTTAAACCTTGAACGTTTTGTTGATAATGATGGAAATTTTATGATAGACGAATTTAAAGATACAGTTGGAATTGCAACACGATTTTTAGATAATGTAATTGATTACAATCTTGATCGCCATGCTTTAGAGTCCCAAAAACAGAATGCAATAAATGATCGCCGTGTAGGCCTAGGTATTCTTGGATTAGGTGATATGCTTGTACGTATGGGCATTAAATACGATAGTGAAGATGCACTCCAAACTGTTGATCAAATTATGCAAATATTTAGAGATACAGCTTATGAAACGAGCGTTGATTTAGCAAAAGAAAAGGAAGCTTTTCCTCACTTTGACTGGACTGGTCTTCGGAAAAGTAAATTCATCAAAAATTTACCAAGACACTTAAAAGATAAAATTCGTGAAAATGGTATCCGTAATTCTACAGTTCTTACTGTAGCTCCAACAGGTAGTGGTGGTATTGTTGCAAGAGTAACATCTGGTATTGAACCAATTTTTGCAACATCATACAAAAGACGTGTTAAGAAAAATGATGGCTTTGGTCGTGAATTCAACGAATACAAAGTATTTCATCCTATTATTGAAAGATTGTTTGGTGGAGACGATGACTTACCAGATTATGTGGTAACGGCTCATAATATCGATCCTTACTTTCGCGTTAAGATGCAAGGTGTGATACAAAAATATATTGATAGTTCAATTTCATCAACTGTAAACCTAAAAGCAGAAGTTGAAGAAGATACTGTTGCGGATATTTATATGACTGCATACAAGGCAGGTCTAAAAGGTATTACAGTTTATCGAGAAGGCTCTAGAGAAGGTATTCTAATTACAGATGAAGAAGAAAAGAAAGATACATTAGAAGCTCTAGCAGGAGCTAAAAAAACATCAAATGTTACAGATCGCACAGAAAAAAGACCACGTATTCGTCCAAATACTACTATAGGTTCAACAAGACGAATTCGAACAGGCGAAGGAACACTTTACATCACTATAAACGAAGATGAAAATGGACTTTGTGAAGTTTTTACAACAATTGGAAAAGCTGGTGGAAATGCAGCAGCTCAATCAGAAGCTATTAGTAGACTAATTTCACTTTCACTTCGATCTGGAGTTGATCCAAATGCAATAATTAAACAACTAAAAGGTATAAGTGGACCGAACCCAACATGGGAAGATGGACGTTTAATTCTTTCTACACCAGATGCTATTGGTAAATCATTAGATGATTATCTTAATGAAAACCCTGAATCACGCACAAATGGCTTAAGTGATTTTGAAGATGAAGATAATCGAAAATCACCAATAACAATGGCAACTACTGAAGAAGTAACAAAACATAATAAAAAAGTAACGGACTATACATTCAAAAATATCTCTACCTGTCCTGATTGTGGTAGCTCAGTAATGCATGAAGCAGGTTGCGTTACATGCCCAGGATGTGGATTTTCAAAATGTGAATAAAAATAATACATTACATTCATTTAATTATAAAAAAAGCTCTAATATTAATATATCAGAGCTTTTTTTATAATTAAATCTTTAAGTAAGAGATTAAAATTAAAAATCCATTAAGTCTTTTTCTTTATTTTCCTGTAATGTATTTAATAAAGATACATAATTATCAGTTAATTTTTGAATTTCGGTTTCTTGTCTATGAATTTCATCTTCAG
>CAJJBS010000132.1 GCA_905182385.1 Fidelibacterota bacterium TCS55 | reverse complement strand
TTGCTGGAATGATAAACAGTGATCTAGTTGGATTGCAAATTAAAAGTTATTCACGACCACTAAATTTGATTTTGATGCATGAAGGAATTGATCAGATTCCAGATACTCGAAATATTTTATTAGATTTTGGTTTTGATGGTGTTCCTGGCACTGGTGATATTGGAGAAAATAATGGTTTATTAGATGATGGTGAAAGATTAGATGAAAATAAAATAAAATATTTTTCTCAACGTCAAATTGGATTTCATTTAAGCACTGCATGGGAAAAAAAAAGAATAACATATGGAGTTGCGCTTAAAGGGTTAAATCACAATCTAGGAGAATACTCAGCTTTTGGTGTTGGATTAGATTTTGGAATATTAGCAATACCATGGGATAATGGTCATATTGGATTAACTATTCAAGATATTTCGACAAGTTGGTTAGTCTGGGATAGCGGTTCAGTTGAACGTTTTAAGCCAACTATTATTTCAGGTATATCTCATACTTATAATTTAAAAAAAATACCCTTATCTTTGAATTTTATGGGAAATTTTATTTGGGAATTATCTGGAAAAAACCTTGATGATGATTTAAAATTTGGAGATCATGGAGTAAGATTGCTCTTAGGTGTAAATATTGTTTATAATAAAATGATAGCAATTAGACTTGGTCGTAATAAAACAGGAAATAATACAGCAGGAATTGGTCTTAGCTGGGAAAATATTACATTAGATTATGCTTTTTTAAATGAAACTGTAGATTCCGGATTGGGTTCTACTCATTTAATTTCTCTATCAGCTAATTCAGAATGGATATTTTCTTATTTCAATAATAATTAAATTTTTAAAAGGCGAGCTAACCAATTAGGTGCCCATTTAATCATAGGCATTATAAATATTTTGGCTTGCCAGGGGAAAATAAAAACTTTTTTTCTTTTCTCAACTGCTCTTATGATCTTATCAACTGCTATACTAGTACTTATTTTAAAAGGTTGAGGGTTCTTTTGATTATCTGTCATTTCACTTGAAACAAAACCTGGGCAAATTGCACTAAATGAAATATTGTATTTATGAAGCGCATTATTCCAGCCTTGACAAAAATTCCGAACAGCAGCTTTTGATCCACTATAAGCAGAATGATGAGCTAATCCTCTAAAACTAGCAATTGAGCTTATTACAGCAATTTTCCCTCTTTTATTAGCTTTGAAGTATGGAATAAATGGTAATACAGTGTTTGTCACACCTATTATATTAATTAATAAAATTTTATTCATAGCTGATGAATCACCTGTGCTTAATTGATCAGGAGCTCCTACACCAGCATTTGCATAAACAGTATCTACGTCACCAGGAAGTGATATAAAATCTTCAATATCATTTTTGCATGATTCACTATTAGTTACATCTAAACTATAACATTTAGCTTCACCACCTAATTCAAAACATTTAGAGGCAACTTGAACTAACTTATCTTCTCTTCTAGCTGCTAATCCAATGAAATAACCTTTTTTAGCATATGCATAAGCTAAAAATTCACCAATACCACTACTTGCACCTGTTATAAATACTTTTTTCTTCATTAATTAATATGACCTTTCTTAATTAATCAATATTACGTCGAGTATTTGAATATTCTAACCAGCAATTTTTTGTTAAAATTGAATAGATGTATTGTTTCATTAAAATCTATAAAAAGTGTAGATTTACAGCCTTATTTAGAAAGAATAAATATGATTCAAAGTATGACAGGTTATGGTCAGGGTTCATCTGGTTCTGGCACAAAAAAAATTACAGCTTCAATCAAAGCTGTAAATGGACGTTATCTTGATGTTAAAATTCGTGGTATTGAGATTGAACCATTAATTGAAAAGCAAATTCGTGATATTATTACTGAAAAACTAATTAGAGGTACAATCCACATTACTTTAGATAAAAATAATAGTGGTAAGACTCAAGAATTTACTTTTAATTCAGAAAGGTACGAAGCCTTAGAAGCATTACTTCTTGATATACAAAAAAAATATGGTCGTCATCTTGATATGGGTGATTTAATCAATGCAAATGATTTATTTACTTATATAGATAATGATCCAATTAATTCAGAAAACTTAATTAAAGCAATAGGTGAAGCATGTAAAGAAGTTTTAGATATGCGATCTATTGAAGGGAAAAAGCTAAAAAATGACTTCGAAGATCGTTTATTAACTTTAAAAAATATTTTATCTGATTTAGAATCTGAGTTACCAAAAGAATTTCAAAAGCGTGAAGAGAAATATAAAAATAAAATTAATGAATTATTAAATAATTCAGCTATAGATGAGGTACGTATTACACAAGAAATTGCAATATTAGCTGAAAAATCAGATGTAACTGAAGAAGTTGTTAGATTGAAAAGTCATTTTGATCAATTTAGTAAAATGCTCATTAAAAATGGACCATCAGGCAAAGCCTTAAATTTTCTTTTACAAGAGATTAGTCGTGAAATAAATACAATCGGATCTAAGAGTGCATCTGAAAAAGTAATAAATAAAGTTATATTTATGAAAGATGAGTCCGAAAAAATTAGAGAACAAGTACAGAATATTTTATGAATAA
>CAJJBS010000131.1 GCA_905182385.1 Fidelibacterota bacterium TCS55 | reverse complement strand
AAAAGAAGGTTTAGGTACAGCATCGAATAAAATGGGAGGAGTTACTCCAGATTCAATATTTAGTTTACATATGGCAGATGCGGGTACGGACTCCCACGAGCAAGAGAAGAGTTTCATGCTTTTAAATAGAGAAAGTGATTACTTTAAAATGTTAGAAATAGCATTAGAACGAATTGAAAATGAATCTTTTGGCTTATGTAAAATCTGCGAAGAACTTATTCCTGAAGAAAGAATGATGGAAGTTCTGAATGCAACTAAATGTGTTAGTTGTAAAGAAAAAGAAAAGCTTGGATTAATATGAGAATTCTGTTTGTGAGTGTCTTTTTGGTATTCGCAGACCAAATTTCAAAAATATTGATTCGTATGAATATGATTTTATATGAATCAATACCCATTATTACTAATTTTTTCAATTTAACTTATGTAACAAATGATGGTATGGCTTTTGGAATTAACTTCCCTTTTGGTATATATATTTTTTCTACTATATCACTTATTTTTACTATTTTTTTATTTTGGTATCTTTGGACAATAAAAGAGTCTGGAATAGTACTACGTATGGGAGTTGCACTAATAATTGCGGGAGCCGTGGGAAACTTAATAGATCGAGTTCTTCTTGGTGAAGTCGTAGATTTTTTAGATTTTATGATTGGAAATTATCATTGGTATGTATTTAATTTCGCGGATTCTTACGTAACTGTTGGTATGGGCTTCATTTTATACGATTCATTCTTTATTGAACCAAAAAAAGAAAATAAATTAGATTGACTTCTAATACTCTTTCAGCAAATGGGGGAGAGAACATTCGATTAGATAAGTTTTTATCAAATCACCTTCCAGAATTAAGCAGGACAAAGATTAAAAAAATGATCATTGATGGCTTAGTTTATGTTAATAATGCTCATGCAAAAGCAAGTTTGATATTAGATGGCAATGAACTCATATCTTATACTATTCCAAATCTCAATATTGAAATAAGTGATATGACGCCACAAGAAATACCCTTAGAAATTTTATATGAAGATGAATTCTTTATTGCAATTAATAAACAAGCAGGTTTGGTAGTACATCCAGGAAACGGAAATAATACTGGCACACTTGCAAACGGATTAGTTCACTATTTTAATAAATTATCGGATCTTAATGGATTTTCACGCCCTGGTATTATTCATCGTTTAGATAAAGATACTTCTGGTGTTATCCTTATAGCTAAAGATAATAACGCGCATCGAAAACTTGCTTCTCAGTTCGAAAATCGGACAATTAAAAAAGAATATTTTGCTATTACGTGGGGTGTCTGGAATGAAACTAAAGGAATTATTAACAATGCAATTAAAAGGAAAAGGGCAGACCCAACTTCATATCAGATTGATGATAAAGGTCGTGAGTCTATTACAAACTATGAGTTAATAAAACAGGGACAATATTTAAGCTCTGTGGCCTTTTATCCAAAGACTGGAAGGACACATCAAATACGTGTACATTCATCAAGTATGGGGCACCCAATCTTTGGTGATAATAAATATGGTGGTGGTAATCAAAAAGTAAAAGGGTTTATACCTGAAGTAAATAAAGAATTAAAAAAAATGTTAAATAATATTGAAAGACATGCATTGCATGCAAAAAAAATAATATTTAACCATCCAGATAATAATAAAATAATTTCAATTGAAGCTCCAATTCCTTCAGATATAAAAAATATCGAAAATAAGATTGATACTGTAAATGGATAAAAAAAGAAAAGTATTAATTGATTTCTATATTTATTTAAAAAAAGAAAAAAACTATTCTAATCATACAATTAAAGCATATAAAAATGATTTATCGAGGTTTTTAGTTTTTTTACCTAAAAATATTTCTGGTTTTGATAAAGTAAACCGAGAATCTATACGTGGCTTTCTTGAATCAGAGATAGATAGGAGAGATATAAAAAAACCTATATCAAGTAAAACAATTGCTCGTCGATTGGCATCTATAAAATCATTATTTAAATATTTATTACAATCAGAACAAGTTACGAATAATCCAGCGATTCTCATCAAAACACCAAAAACATCAAGAACCTTACCTGGTTTTATAGATCAAAAAGTAATTAAATCTTTAATGGAAAGTCCAGATTGTTCAACTAGTAAGGGTTTACGTGATAGGGCTATTTTAGAATTATTTTATTCTAGTGGCATTCGGTTGAGTGAATTAATTGCACTTAACTTTGGTGAAGTAGATATAAAAAATCAATTAATCAAAGTATATGGAAAAGGTAATAAAGAACGGTTGATTCCGTTTGGAAATAGTGCGAAATTTTGTATTGAAAATTACTTAAAAAGTCGTGCATTGTCGTTTAATACTGCTCTTAAAAACAATCCTTTATTTGTAAATGATAAAGATAAAAGAGTGCCAACTAGTACAATACAAAGAAGAATACGTAATTACATTAAACTTGTAGCTGAAGGAAAAAGATTGGGTCCTCATATATTACGTCATTCTTTTGCAACTCATTTAATGGATATGGGTGCTGATATTCGAGCTGTAAAAGACTTATTAGGACATTCTAGTTTATCTTCTACGCAAATTTATACTCATGTAAAGCCTGAGAGAATGAAAAGCGTTTATAAGCAAGCTCACCCACATGGTGAAAAATAGGAGGGGAAAATGTTAGTCGCTGGAAAAGAATTAGGTTTTGATAAACTTGGCCTTCATAATGTGAAAGAAGTCCATCGTAATCTATCAGTTGAAGAGTTAGTTAAAGAAACTGTTGAAAATGGAGAAGGCGTTATTGGTCCTCGTGGTGCTACTATTGTCGATACTGGTAAATACACGGGTAGATCACCAAAAGATAAATATATTGTTAACGAACCAACTTCTTCAGAAAATATTTGGTGGGGTGATGTTAATCAAAAGTTAGATGAAACTATTTTTGATAAACTTTACAATAAAATAATTAATTATTATAATACAGATGATTCTAAAACATATTTGTTTGATGGTTTTGCAGGTTTTGATCCAAATCATAGTATTAATGTGAGAATTTTAGCAAAAAAAGCTTGGCAAGCACATTTTGTAAATAATATGTTTATTAGACCAGAAGTTGAAGAGCTTAAGGGTTTTAATCCAGATTTTACAATTATTAACGCTTCAAGTGTTTTTAATGAAGATTTTAAAGAGCATGGAATGAATTCTGAAACATTTATCATATTTAATATGGAGAAAAAAGTTGCGATTATTGGAGGAACTGAATACGCGGGTGAAATGAAAAAAGGTATTTTCTCAGTACTTCATTATATGCTTCCTTTAAAAGGTATATTATCAATGCATTGTTCGGCAAATGTTGATGAAGATGGAAAAAATGCAGCAATTTTCTTTGGTCTAAGTGGAACAGGTAAGACTACGCTTTCAACTGATCCAAAACGACCTTTAATTGGAGATGATGAGCATGGATGGTCAGATGACGGAATCTTTAATTTTGAAGGTGGATGCTATGCTAAAACAATTAATTTAGATCCAAAAGAAGAACCAGATATCTACAATGCAATTCGTCATGGTGCTCTTCTTGAAAATGTTATTTATGATGCAGATACTGGATTAGTTGATTATTCTGATAGTTCTAAAACTGAAAATACTCGGGTGTCTTATCCTTTAGACTATATTGATAATTCAATATATGGAAAAGGACAACCGGCAATAGCAGATCATCCTAATATGATCATTTTTTTAACATGTGATGCCTATGGTGTTTTACCTCCGGTAGCAAAATTAACGCCAGAACAAGCAATGTATCATTTTATTAGTGGTTATACTGCTAAAGTTGCTGGTACAGAAAGAGGGATCAAAGAACCCACTGCAACTTTTTCGCCCTGTTTTGGAGGTCCATTCCTCACTTTACATCCATTGAGATATGCGGAACTTCTAAAAGAAAAAATGAATAATCATTCTGTTCCAGCATTTATTGTTAACACTGGATGGGTTGGTGCAACTGCAGAATCTGGAGCAAAAAGGATTTCGTTGCCTATTACTAGGTCTATAATCCATACGATCCTTGATGGAAGTATTAATAACACAACCTTTGAAGAAGATCCCTACTTTGGTTTTATGGTTCCAAAAACTCTTAGTCAAATTGACTCTAACTTGTTAATTCCGGCTAGAATTTGGGATGATCAAACCTTATATAAAAATATAGCAAATGAATTAGTAAGGAAATTTCAAAAGAACTTTGAGGAATATGACCTTGGTGATCCTAATCTTAGATTAGCAGGACCAAAGCAAGTATTGTGAAAATATACATTTTATTTTCTAAAGCTAGAAGTATATTAAATTCAGCTTC
>CAJJBS010000130.1 GCA_905182385.1 Fidelibacterota bacterium TCS55 | reverse complement strand
ATAACTATTTAGTTTTACATGTTTAATAAATTAAAAACTGCTCTTTTCAAAATACACACTACTAAATAGGTATATCAACATATAAAAGACTTGTAAGAAAACAAAATTAAGCGAGTAATGAGACTCTTTACTATTTTTAGAATATTAATCTTTCTCTTCTATATCTTCAACTCTAATAAAATTTTTTAATGTCCATCCTTTTTGAAGTACTATTCGTTTTATACTTATTATTGAAATGATAATGAGAATAATCCAAAATATTTGAACAAAAGTAAAGTTCATAATTAAGACCTCTAATTAATATTAATCTCTAATTTAAAATCAATTTCTTTTTTTACCTTTTTTATTTGATCGATAAGTTTGGTCCATCTTTCATCAATTTGCATTTTAACTTTATACATAAATACAAGATGGTTCATGTATACCTTATCTGATTTAATTCGGTTGTAATCAGAATTCATATTTTTTAAGGTAGTCCATTCTTTTGCAGGTTTCATTGCATAATTTTGAATAAAGAATTCATCTTGCATGAAGATGGCTCTTTTATCTTCTACAATCAACCTCTCTATTTCAGCATATTTATTATCATAAAGATCAATTATTTTCTGAAGTAAATTAAAATCTGAAATTTTATATAGTCTACCTGTACTTTTTAACGCTTCATAATCTGAAAATTGAGGTTTAATTGTAACATAAGCTTGGGTTTGGTCTATATAGTTTGATAGTGAGTCAATATTAATATTCTCTATTTTTGTAATAATATGATTAATTTTTTTTACCATTTTATCATTTGTAATTAATTCTTTTTGAATATTTATAATATCTTGTCCCATAGCATTAGATAACCTGGAATAGGCAGCTTTCTCTTCTTGTAGGTCTTTATTATTTGTCGAGAAATCATCTATCCAAAGTGATCCAGAGATACCTAATAAAACTGCTAAAAATTCAATACCCCCTCTTGCTAAAATATTTTTCAAGTTATTGATTATTTTTAAGCTTATTTAATAAAAGTAAATTAACTTTTTCCATCTGTTTTAATGCTCTTTTTGATCTCCGGATATAAGCATTTTGAAAAGAAATATGATTTGTTACACTAGTATAAAATTTATGAGATTTTATTATTATCAAGTTTTGTTCTTTAATTGCTGGCTCGGATTCTTTTTTGCCATAAATAAGTTTTTCAATTTTACCCCAATTCTCATCAATCAATTCACCATTAAGTTTTAATCTATCATAATGATGGTTGTATATCTTCCCGATTTGATTTGATAATGAATCTGTGCCAAAATAAGTTAATCTTCCACTCGAGACAGAAGCTTCATATGCAGATTTTATACCAAAAAAAGAATTAGAACCATGTGCGTTTTTTCTTATAATCATAAACTTCTTGTAATTAAAAGAAATATCGCCATCAAGTATTTTTATTGATTGCTTTGAATTTTTTGAAGCCTCTTCATGCTCTGAGATAATTCGCTTTAAATATGGAATATCATTTTCTATGTCAAGTTGAATACTCTGATAGTCTCCAAAGAGCTTATCTCTTATTTGACGTTCCTCTCTCCATTCTTCAATATTAAAAGATAGTGCAAGGCCTAAAAAAACAGCCAAAAATTCTATCCACCCTCTTGTGAATAATTTATTCACTTTTCTTTCTAGGCAAAGAATTATTTAACATTGCAGTATGATAAACGAAGGATGCAACTATGACCGCATTTTTTTTAATATCTTCAATAGGTATCGTATCATAAAAATCTAAGTTAGTATGTCCACCAGTTCCTCCGACACGATCTTGTAAAAACTGAAAAGCTGGTAACCCTGCTTTATCAAACGGTATATGATCTGTACTACCAACACTTTGAGAACCAATTGTTGTCATACCAAGATCCTTAAATGGTTTCATCCAAGATGTAAATGCTTTTCTTACATGTTGATTATCTTGAAGATAGATACCTCTATACTGACCAGGTCCATAATCTTGGTTAAAATAAGCTGAAAACTTTTCATAACCATCTTTTTTTCCTATATCTGGATCATTTGGATTACCAAAATGCTTGTTAACATATTCTCTTGAACCATGTAAGCCTTGTTCTTCACCAGACCATAGCGCAATTCTAATAGTTCTTCTTGGTTTAACATCTATTGCTTTAAGTATACGCATTGCTTCTAACATTACTGCAACACCTGAAGTATTATCTGATGCATTTGGACTTGCATGCCAAGTATCAAAATGAGCACCCAACATTACAATTTCATCTTTTTTATCACTTCCAATTATTTCACCTAGAACATTTCGTGCTTTTCTACGGTTTTTCCCAATTTTAGTTTTAATCTCAACATCAATTTTAACTTCTATATCTCGATCAACTATTCTAATCATACGATTATAATGTTCAGGAGTTATCGCTACGATCGGTAAATGATTAACGGTACCTTTTCTATCCCATTTATCTTTTTTTGCTCCAGGGCGAGCAAAACCTCTTACTGCTCCTATCCATCCGCTTCGAGATTCTAGAATGACAGAAACTCCTTCATTTTTAAAAAAAATATTTCTTTCTTCAGATGAAACTAAATTAGGATTTTGAGGTGCCCTTGGACCTCTAGGTGGTTTGGGAAAAGGTTTTTTTGATATATCTTTTAACTGCTCATCAGTATATCTAGGTGTTCCGTTTCGATATCTTTCTTGATCTATATTTGGGGGTGGAGATGATAAAACAGCTTTGCCACGAAGTTTACCTCTATATTTTTCTAAATCATCTTTGGTCTCAATTTGAGTACGCAAAACAGTTAATCTTTGACGTCCATTAATTCCTGGTGTGTGAGCAATCGGGTAACCAACCATAGTTTGATAGTCAGGCTCAATCATATGAATAGAAAAATATTCATTATCCCAACTAAAACCATAGTCCATAAATGGTTCAATCTCAATATTATGAAGACCTATACGATTCATTTCTTTAACTGCCCAATCTTGAGCACGTCTCATATCCTCAGAGTTTGTCAGCCTTGCTCCAATCACATCCGTCATATATGATAACGTATTCGATATTTCTGAGCGCTGAAAGCCTTCTTCTCTAATTTTAGCCACAGTCTCCCAATCCACATCGTATTTTTCTTGGCCAATTAAAAAAGTGGATAAGCAAATTAATATTTTTTTCACAATCTCAATCCTCTACCATTTCTTGACGTATTAATTCTACCGGGATATTTCCAGCCTTATTAAAAATATCTAAAAAATCCTTAAGAGCAAATACCTTGTTCTCTGTTTCTAATTTTTTAGCATATTCTGTCATAAGATTTTCAATTAAGTATTTTCCTGTTATATAACACGTTCCATATCCTGGCTGCCTTAGATAAAGGTGTTGCTCAAATTGAAGTAGGTGCGGCTCACGCTCCATCCACCCTCGAGGTGTCCACTTAACATGAACTTGACCCGCTTCTGCCATTGTCATCATATTTGCATGTGCATACAATGATCCAAGTCCTCTGGCTGCTCTTTGAGCTAACATTATCCAAACTATTTCTCTGGACCTTGGACTATCTTCATAAAGTCCTGCATGCATAAACATTTCTTCTACCGCAGTAGCAATACCTTCATTTTTAGAGTCATACATATTATAGAGTGGAGGTCCACGTCTTATTAGATTCTTATGAGGATTATCACGTACTTCAGCAAGGTCAAACCAATGATAGAAATGAGAATAAAGCGGTAAAGGATCAAAGTGCATACCAATCGAGAAAAAATTTCTATCATTCTTAGGAACATAGTCTCCCTTATGTTCTCTTAAAGCAGGTTCCATATTATCTTTTATATACATAATATCATTATCAGATAAAAATTTCATCATTTTCTTTACTGCATTATCTGTTAGCTTTGCAAACTCTTCAGGAGTGTCAGCTGATTTCATTACTGGTAATTTCTTATTTCTCGCTTCTTCTAGTTTTAATGAAGACCAAGCTCTATCAAGCTCTCTTTGAAGTAATTGAACTTCCTCTTCCCATGTTAAAGGAATACGATGCACATTTTTTTGATACCAAGTATAATTTTCTTTCCCAATGCCTGAAGGTCCATTTTTTTTTGGTGATTCAGATTCTAACCAATTAATCAATTTGTCATTTGATTTTTTAGCATCTTCCAATGCTTTAAAAAGTTTCTTATCTTTATTTTTATCTTGAAATGTATTTAGAGTTTTTTTAATAGTTTCAAGGTGAGCTCCTTGATCTCGAATATTATTAATACCAGCAATCCAAAGGTCTCGTGCATTACCTGTTAGATTTTTTTCTGCTTGTTTTAAGAAAACTGGAATTAA
>CAJJBS010000129.1 GCA_905182385.1 Fidelibacterota bacterium TCS55 | reverse complement strand
GCATAAAAAGACCTTCGCCATATCTTTTCTTTATTGGTAATGAATAATATTTTTTCGCCTCTACTATCAAACCAAAAAGTTTCTGGTGTAAAATTAGCTCTCCATGGTGCTTGTTTAGTTTTTGCTTTTGAAATAATTATATTTTTATTATTTAACCTAAAATCTTCGTCAGTTAGAAAGATTGAAGAATCAGAGTTCATTATATCTACTTTTAAAAATGTATTTTTTATTCTAGTGATATATGTATTCTCATTAGGTACCCAAGTTAAAATATTTAGAGAAGTGTACTTAAAAGGTGATTTGCCTTGAACATCTTCAAAAGATAAACGTTTAGGATTAGAATAAAGAGAGCTTATAATTATAAAAATTATTAAAATATTTTTTTTCATCAATTAATTTTCCTTTTAATTTTCTTTAATAGTGATCTCATCATTTCTATATTCATTATTCCTGTATTTACATTACGTGGGCTTGGATGATAACTACCCCATAATATTTTTCCATTTGGTAGAATATATGACTTATCATGACCAAATGGATAATCTTTCATTTTAAAATGAAAATCTTTCTTAAAATATTTCAAGCATCCATCAAATCCAATTTTACCTAAAGCAAGTATGACTTTAACATTTTTTAAAAGCTCCATTTCACGACTAAAAAAATTGGAACAATTAGCTAATTCTTGAGCAGTCGGTTTATCTTGTGGAGGAACACATTTTAATACGGGAGTCATAAAAATATTATTAAATTTTAACCCATCATTTAAAGAGTCAGAGTTTGGCTGATTTGCCAATCCTTCTTTATATAAACATTTAATAAGGAAATCTGCTGATTTATCACCCGTAAAAACACGAGCGGTGCGATTACCCCCATGAGCTGCAGGTGCTAAACCTACTAGTAACAAAGAAGCTTTTGTATCTCCATAGCCTGGAATAGGCTTTCCCCAGTAGGACCATTCCATAAATTGCTTACGTTTCTCATTTGCTATTTTTGTACGAAAATCAACAATCCTTGGACAAATATTACATTTTATAACTTCTTTATACAGTGAAGACATTTCGCTGGAGCGAATTAGTGGATGATCTTCTGGTTTAGGATGAAAGTTTGGCAATTACTTTAATAGTTAATAATTAATAATGATAAGATTAATACAAAACCATTTAAAAAGATTATATATTTTTAAAAAAAAAGATTAATCATACTCATTGCGTTTGGGACATTCAAAAACATAAATTTCCACCCTCTCTTATGACAATTTAAAACATTATTTATTTGAAGGACAATCGTTTATGGCAATGATGACAATGCTAAGGAATAGAATGCATGTAGTACTTTGGGCTCTGCTTGTACTTTTTCTTTTAAGTATGACAGTTGGAGGTTTAGTTGGAGGTGCTAATATTATAGACCAACTTCTTGGAAGAGTAAATCCTGCTGAAGCTATTGGTTTAGTAAATGGCAATAAAATAACTCCAAATCAGTTTAATCAAGCGGTAAATGCTCAAATGGATGCAATGCGAAATTCAGGCAGTCCAATTTCAGATCGAGACCTAGAAAGAGTTCGCAACCAAGTTTGGAATGGTTTCATTGAAGAATTTCTCACAAAAGAATCTATTGATGATCTAGATATTACCGTTTCAGATCAAGAGATTATATACCATTTAGAAAATAATCCACCTATTGATATTCAACGTTTATTTTATGAAAATAATGTCTTCAATGAAGAAAATTATCAACAAGCTTTAAAAACACCTGGAATGATCGACTGGACTCCCATTGAAGCTTGGATGAAAGATTATTACATACCAAGATTTAAGCTTCAACAATATATTAGTATGTCATCTGTTGTATCTGAAAATGATATAAAAGAAGAGTTTATTAAGAGAAACATTAACTATACAATTTCTGCTCTTCATATAACAAATACTTCAATTAAGGATAAAGTGGCTAAGCCTACAAATGAAGAATTATTAGCAAGTTATAAATCTCGACTAAATGATTTTAAACGTGAAGAAAAAAGACATATATCTTTTGTAAGTTGGCCTAAATCTCCTACAACGAGTGATACTCTTCGAGTAAAACAAGAAGCCTTAGAAATTATTAAGTCATACAATGAAGGTGATAATTTTATAGCTTTAGCTAATATTCACACTATGGATCCTAGCAATCAAGTGACGCCAGACTCTGGTAGAGGTGGTGATTTAGGTTGGTTTCAAAAAGGACAAATGCTGCCTGCTTTTGAAGAAGCTGCGTTTAAAGCAAGGTCTGGAAAAGTGGTAGGGCCCGTCTTGACCCAATATGGATACCATATTATAAAAGTGGATAGTATAAAAAATAAAGGCAAAGATAATCACCAAGTTAAAGCTAAACATATTTTATTAAATATTGATATGGGTCAGAATACTCGTACGGATTTAAGACGTAAAGCAACACTCTTTAGTTATGATGCTCAAGATTATGGTTTTATTGCAGCAAAAGACACTCACAGTGTAGAGATTCAGCCTTCGAATTATTTAGATCAAAGTGATATTTTTATTGCAGGCCTTGGACCTTTCAGAACTGCTGTAAAATGGGCGTTTAATGCAGACATTAATTCAGTATCAGACCCTCTTGAGACTGATGATTTCTATGCAGTATTCACATTAGACTCTATATCTAAGGAAGGCACCGCTCCTTTTGAGGATGTTCGCTCTCAGGTATTTACAGCAATGGAAAGAGATAGAAACCTTGAAGCCTCATCAAATTACGCAAATGAATTAAAATCTAAAATTGAAACTGGATCTTCTTTTGAGAAAATTATAAAAAATAATAAATCTATAGAGTATGTACCTTCTGATAAAAAGAAATTAAGTGCTTCATTTATTTCTTTAGGAAAATCAGAACAGCTAATTGGAGCTTTATTAAATTCTAAGAAAGATAAACTAATAGGGCCAATTAAAACAAATCGTGGTTATGGAATAGTTAGAATCTTAGAAGTTAGTCCATTCGACTCAACAATTTGGGCAAATCAAAAAAATACTATAAAAATAGATTTAAACCGTATTAAAGAAACATCTAATTATCAAAATTGGATGAATAATTTAAAAGAGAATGCTGAGATTGTTGATAATAGAAAGTTTCACTTTTAAAACTAATTTTAAAAACATCATATTCTAGAAAGATTATTAATGATAAATAAATACCTAACGTCAATTCTACTTTTATCTTCATTTATTTTAGGTCAAAAAGATATTTCAAAAAGTTTAGATACAGCAGTAATTAAATTTCAATCAACTGGCATTAACGATATGGAGAATCAAGCTTTTTTTGAATATTTTCTTCAAGAATTAAAGAATGCTTCAGAAAATAACTTTATTGATCAAAAAATAGTAAATCAAAAGACTAACACTCTAGAGTTAACAACAAGTAGTTGTTTTACAAATGAATGTTTAACAGAAGCAATGGATTCAACATCTTCAGAAGTACTAATTGCTGGAAGTATTCAATTCTCAAAAAATAAATTTCGTGTTAAAGTTCATAAAGTTGAATCAACAAAAAATAATAAATCAAAATCATACAATATTAGATATAAAGGTGAAGTTGATGGCTTTATAACTGAACTACAAATACTTGCATGGGAAATTATAGGGGAAAATCCACCTGCAACTTTAAGTGATAAAAGAAAACCAAATAATGAATCTTTTTTAGAAAACCCAAATAATAAAAGATTATTATTATTTACAATAGCTGGGTTAGCTGGATCATCATATCTTTCAAATACAGCTGGATATAATAAATCAATGGATGGAGCAAATAATGATCGAGATATTTTTTACGATGATCATATAAAGAGTGCTAATAAATCTAAAAACGAAGCGAACTTATCATTAGTGATTATGATTGTCTCTATAGGTTATGCTTACTATGATGGTCTATTAAATTTTGGAAATAAATAACTAATATAAATAAAATTCTTACTGCATTATTGGTTCAATTCTTGTTCTAAT
>CAJJBS010000128.1 GCA_905182385.1 Fidelibacterota bacterium TCS55 | reverse complement strand
AATTTTGATATAAAGTTAGGGATTAAGTCTTTTTCCCCTTTTAAAGTAAAGCTAAGGACTCCACCAAAGCCTTTCATTTGAGTTAGTGCAATGTCATGGCCAAAGTTAGTCTCTAGTCCTGGATAGTAAACTTGATCAACCTTTGAGTGATTGTATAGCCATTTAGCTAGTTTTAAAGCATTGGAGTTATGCCTTTCCATCCTTAAACCAAGTGTTTTCATGCCACGTAATATCAGGTATGCTGCATTTGGTGCTAAGGTTGCACCATTAATTTCTCTAAAATGAAATATTCGATCAATATTATCTTTATTCCCACAAACAAGTCCTCCTAGCGCATCTGAATGTCCACATAAAAATTTAGTTGCACTATGAATGACTAGATCAGCACCTAAGCTTAATGGGTTTTGATTAATAGGGGTTGCCAAAGTATTGTCTACTACAACCAATGCATTAACTTTCTTAGCAACTTTAGATAACCATTTTATATTTTGTATTTTAAGTGTGGGGTTTGTTGGCGTCTCTAAATATAGTAATTGGCAGCTATCATTTATTTTTTCTTCAATTAATTTGTGATCAGTTGTATCACAAAGTTCTACTCTAATATTAAATTTAGGTAAGAATTCTAAAAATATTTTGCTAGTTCCACCGTAAGTATCTTTGCCGGCAACAACTGTGTCTCCAGGCTTGAGATTTGCAAATAAAATATTACTAATAGCGGCCATTCCACTAGAAAAGCTAGTTGCTGCTTCAGCACCCTCTAGTATTCGTATCTTTTCCTCAAGAACGGTTAATGTTGGGTTTGTATTTCTACCATAAATATGTCCAGGTTTCTCTCCTTTAGACACTTTTTCCCATTCATCAAGATTTTTATAAGCATATGCAACGCTATTAACAGTAGGAGTTTGAGTAGCACCTTCAGGAAATGATTCTGTTTCACCTCCCCAGACTGATTTAGTATCAGCTTTAATTTTTTTCCAAGTAATATGTTTAGTCATTTAATTATAATATTTGCCTTTATAAGGTTGCAAAAATATTACGAAATATTTTGTAATATTATGTTTAGAAAATCACTCATGATATAAACAATTAGAATAAGTGTTAAATAAATACCTATATATAGTTCTTTTTTTTACTTTTTTACTGCTTTGTAGTTGCGAAGAAAAAAATATTTCTTTAGAGCAAACCATTGAAGTTGTTGAGCCTATTAATTTTTCAAATGCTACTAACTTGAATAAAAACAATCAAATTGAGATTGTCACTTGGAATATTAAAAGATTTCCACAAGATAATAAGGATACTGCCCTTTATGTAAGAAGTCTGCTAGAAACATGGAATGCAGATATTTATTTATTTCAAGAAATTATAAATAATAATTCTTTAAAAAATATGATTGATGAAATGGATAATTATTCTTACGTATTAAGTGATAAAGCTGATTTTGCAATTGTATACAAGAGTGAATACATTACATATAATTCAAAGAAAGAACTTTGGGATAATACTCCAAGTAGGAATGACGGTGATTCTAATTATAATAACAATGCACTTTATCAATTTGCAGGTCGACCGCCAATGGAAAATTTTTTAACATGGGAAAATAATTCTAAATCAATAGATCTATATCTTATAAATGTTCATTATAAATGTTGTGGTGATGATTTATATAATAATTTAGACCCCGTAGACGAAACAACTCGAAGACATCATGCAAGTTTACTATTAACAGATTATATAATAAATAATAGATTAACTGAGAATGTCATTATACTTGGAGACTTTAATAATGTAGGTGATCAAAATACTTCAAATCCAGCAATAAGTCCTTTTGTGGATAATATAAATTTTAATTATGGTAGTCATTTTAAAATGATGGACTTGAATATATTAACCGGTTCTGAAGAATTATATTCATGGCAAGGCTGGACAAGTTCGTACAACCCTGCTCATTTTGATCATATAATCATAACGAAGCCTTTATTTGCTTATGTTGATAGTTCGATCATTGGTGTTATTGATACTCCAATGGAGACTGGTTTATCATTAACTAGAGTTTCTAATACTATCTCTGACCATAAACCAGTATTCTTTTCTTTTACTATTAACTAGAAATCTATTTAGCTTTGGCATATCGTAATAAAGATAAAAAAGCTATCAGTGGGCGGGGGTGGATTCATAGACCATTATTCTACTAAATTTATATGAAAAAATACTTTTACTTAATTTTTATACTCTTTCTTTCTTGTAATAATTCTCAAGATTATGAATATATTGAAAAAGATGATTTATTCAGAAAAAGTATTAGCTCTGGCAACTTTATAAAACTATCCAGGGGGTATACGTACTATGAATATGATAATATTGAGAGTGAAGATTTAATTGTATTAATTCATGGTTTTTCTGTTCCAACTTATATTTGGGATGAAACGTATTATGAATCAATTAAGCGTGATTTTGGAGTACTAAGATTAGATTTGTATGGAAGAGGTTATTCCGATAATCCGAATACTATTTACAATGATCATCTTTATGCTAATCAAGTTGTTGAATTACTTGATAGCTTAGGAGTAACTCAAAAAGTAAATTTAGTGGGGCTTTCTAATGGAGGTAGGGTAGTCTCAAGAATTGCTTATGATTACCCGGAAATAATAAAAAGACTGATTTATGTTTCTCCTGCAGGTTTTCATAATACTAAGTTATCATCAGACACTAGTCCTGTAACAGCTTCTGATGTTGAAAATTTTATTAAGAATAATTATAAGACAATTTCAAAAGGTCAATTAGAGGATTTTAAAGTTCCATCGAATTTCAATGGTTGGGATAAAAGATATGATGAACTATTAGCTTATAAGGGCTTTGCCAGGGCACTTATTTCAACCACAAGAAATAATTATTCTCTAGATAAAATTAATCAAGCTATTGGCATGAGTGATTTACCTCAATATGCAATTTGGGGTGATAGTGATAATATTTTACCATTGAATAAAGTTAAGATAAAGATTTCAAGTATTATGCCTAAGCTAAAATTGTTTGTTATTAAGGACTCTGGTCATTTACCAAATAAAGAACAGTCTAATGCTTTTAATGATGTATTCTTTAATAAAGTTTTAAATGCTGATTATTAATGCTCAATAGATTTATATATATCTTTTTGATAACCCTATCATTTGTTGGAGCTCAAATAAATGGCAAGTCAATTGCCCTTCTAAACTTTAAAGGAGTTGGGCTAAATACTGCGGAGACTGTCGCTTTGACTAATGTTTTTAATGGAGCATTAACTAAAACGAAAGCTATTTCACTGCTTGATCGTAAAATTATAAAACAAACTTTTTCCGAGCAATCTATGGTACAAGTAGAATGCAATACATCAGAGTGTATATCTAAAGCAGGTGCTTCTTTAAGTGTTGATCTGATAATGACTGGAATAGTTCAGAAAAAGAATGATTTTTTTAGTTTAGAAGTAAATATATATGAAGTTTCTAATGCTATGAAACCAATGATTGTGACAAGCTTGGTTGATGGCAAAGTAGTAGTTCGTAAAAGATTAAAAGAATCTAAAATATCTCCACTTAAAACAAAAAAAATAAATTATTCTGGTAATACTGATGGTTTTATAAATACAATTGAAATAATGGCTTGGGAATTAATGGAACTAAAAGTACCAGATGAAAAAATTCAAAAACGATATGAAATATCCCAAGTAATAATTAATCAGAATTATGATCGAAATGCTACAATAATCCGTTCTGTTTTTGTACCTGGCTTAGGTCAAATGTATTCAGGTCAAAAAAAATGGGGATGGCTATGGCTAAGCACAGAAACATTGTTAAGCGCATTGGCCTATTCACAATACAGATCATATGCATCATCATTAGATAATTATAGAAAATTTCAGAATGAATATGGACTTTCAATTGACCCTCAAGCGATTGAACTATTTAGACTAAAAGCTCAAAAAAGTCGCAAAGAGATGATAGATTCAGACGGTCAAATGACAGCTACGCTTTATGCGCTTGGAGGAATTTGGATGGCTAACATATTTCATGCTTCAATAATAAGACCTAAAGGTGCGGATAAAATGAAGAAAAAAAATTCTGTTGATATCATTTATAATAATATCATGATGCAGCCTCAATTAAGTTTTAGTGTAAACTTAGATTAATATGAATCTTCAATTAATTATAAGAAGTCAAAAAATATATACTCTATTAATATTTTCTTGGTTATTTATTTTTCTTTTATCATGTAATATTCCAGAAGAGTCTTTTGAAAACCCATTAGATATAGAGACTAATGCGTCTAAAGGTATATATCCACCAGCGCTTATTTTTTCAACAGATAGTCTAGTCATAACTAGTGGAGAAAAAGTAAATATAGACCTCTATGGTCTTGAAATAGATAGTTTAGCTGGAGCACAAATTGAAATTGAATACTTTTCTTCAAGTATTTCTATCGATTCTGTTTCAATTGGTGATTTTTTTATTGGTGAATCCAATCCGATTTTTATCGTTGAAAAGGCAACTAATAAAATTATCATTTACATAACTTATCTTGGATATGATCAGATGGTCTCAGGGTCAGGTGTAATAGCATCAATTGCATTCAAATCATTAATTCCAGGATCGACATTGATTAAAGTAAGTACGAATAGTTTGCTTTTAGATAAATTTTCAAATGCAATTGATATTAAGGGCCTCGGTCAAGTAAAAATCAATGCAAGGTAGAACAAACATAATAAAATATTTTACTACAATAGCTTTTACGCTTTTTTTTGTCGAGCCAATATATTTACAAAACGTTGAAATTTATTATGACTCAGGCCAAAGTTTATCTGAAGTTGAGGAACAGGTTTCATTAATCAAACCTCAATCACAA
>CAJJBS010000127.1 GCA_905182385.1 Fidelibacterota bacterium TCS55 | reverse complement strand
AATTAGGTGGTGCATACTATTTAGAATTCCAAGCAAACACATTTGACGGAATAGCTGAATTGATTTAAGATCATGGATTGGAAATGTTTCAGAAAAAAGATGAGTCACATCTAAATGCTATGAATAAGGTGCAAAAGCTGATGAGAGATCCCAATGCAATGAAAAAATGGTTAGAGAAAATTGTAACTAAATTATGAAAAGACTAATTTATACTTATTCAAGTAAGTCACTTTTACCAAACTTTTAATTTGAAAGTAAAAAATGAGATTTCACTATTTTAAATTATTAATTACTTTGAATTCTATATTCATTTTTTCTTGTGAATCTAGTTCTAAAACAAATACCTTAATAAACTGGGACACTTATGGAGTTCCTCATATAGTGTCATCGACAAAAAAAGATTTATTTTTCGCACAAGGTTGGGCATTAATGCATAATCATGCAAATAAAGTACTTCAACTTTATGGAAAATCAAGAGGGAGAGCTTCAGAATATTGGGGAAAAAAATATATTAAAAATGATATATTAGTTCATACTTTAGGTTTTAGTGAGCTTGCTGATCAATGGGTGCCTAAACAAGATCCTGAGTTGAAAATGATTTATACAAATTTTGTAAAAGGAATGAATGCTTATCTGCAAAATAACTTGGATCAAATTAACGAAGAGAATAAGGTAGTTCTGCCATTAACGACGAAAGATGTTAACATGCATGGGATGTTTGTTGTTTTTACTCGTTTTATAGGTGGAAGTGATCTGGGTAGAGTACAGCAATGGCCAGATATGGGGTCAAATACTTATGCAATTAGTCCGAAAAAATCAGCATCTGGTAATGCTATGCTAGTTCAAAACCCTCATTTACCGTGGTCAAATGAATTTCTTTTTACAGAATACCATTTTAATCTTAATGGAAGAAATTTGTACGGAGCTAATCTTCTTGGAATGCCAGGTATTGCTATTGGTTTTAATGAAAGCTTGGGGTGGAGTCATACGGATAATACCATTGACAATACTGATACATATAAATTGAAATTAATAGGTGACGGTTATGAATTAGACGGAAAAAAAGAAAAGTTCGAATCATCAAGTAAAATACTTTTAATAAAGCAAGATGATGGCAGCTTAAAAGAAAAAGAAATTAAAATTTTAAAAACACGTCATGGCCCAGTGATTAAAAAAACTAAGAATAATGTTTTAGCAATAAGGCTTGTTGGTCTAGATAGAGCAAATATGTTTTTGCAATGGTGGAAAATGCTTAATAGTAAAAACTTTGATGAATTTGAAACAGCTCTTAAAATGGCACAAATACCTTTCTGGAATGTTATGTATGCTGATAAACTTGGTCAAATCTTTTACGTTTTTAATGGCCTTGTTCCTAAACGTAAGCAAAATAGTTGGGAATATTGGGATCGTATTATTCCTGGAGGTAAATCAGAAGATATATGGACTGAAGTACACGCATATGATGACCTCCCTAAAATAAAAAACCCAGAAATTGGATGGTTGCAAAATGCAAACGATCCACCTTGGAGTTCTACTATTCCAATGGTTTTAAATCCAGATGATTATCCAGGTTATATGGCCCCCAAAGTCATGCACTTCAGACCTCAAAGGTCTGCGAAAATGTTAATTGAAGATTCGCTAATTACTTTTGATGAGCTTGTTGATTATAAACTTTCAACTCGTTTAGAGTTCGCCGATCGTATTTTAGATAATTTATTTGAAGCAATTGATATTTATGGATCTGATAAAGCACGAAACGCCAAAAATATTTTACAAAATTGGGGACGTGATGCTGATGCAGATAGTAAAGGAACTTTATTATTTTATACTTGGTCGAGTAAGTTTAATATTGATGATAATTCAATTTATAGTACTCCATGGGATATAAATGATCCAATTAATACTCCTGATGGTTTATCTAATCCTAAAGAAGCTGTAAAGTATTTTGAAGAGGCCATTAATGAAATTGAGGCACAGTTTGGCAAACTAGATATTCCTTGGGGTGATTATTACAGAATTAACTATAATGGAATTGATTTACCGGCAAATGGAATTGATGGAAGGTTGGGTGTTTTTCGTGTAGCTTGGCCAGGTAGGTCTGATAGCACTAATATGTATGTTGGTGGTGGTGATTCGTGGGTTGCAGTAATTGAATTCGGCGATAAAGTAAAAGCGAAAGCATTATTGAGTTATGGAAATTCCACTGAGAAAGATTCACCTAACAATGGTGACCAACTAAAACTTTTTTCTAAAAAAGAATTACGGGATATATGGTTTTATGATATTGATATAATTCCAAATGTAATTAAAAAAGAGAAAAAAATAGGTAATATGTTTAAAGTTTATAATTAATATTAATATGCTAATTAATACTATTCATAATCATTAATTTGAGTAATAATATGTTTAAAGTTCTTTTTTCAATTTTACCAATATGTCTCTTTGCACAAATAGAAAACTCTAATAAAGATTTAGAGTTTAAGCCACCTCTTTTAGATGACAGTGAAATTAATATAGATGGTTCTATAGATGAAAACGTATGGAACAATTCTCTTAAATTATCCAACTTTACGAGCTATCTGCCAGTGGATGGTCGTGCTGCTATTGATGATACAGATATTCGTATATGGTACAGCAAAAAATCATTATATGTAGCAATTATAGCTGAAGAAATCCATGGTGAAGTTCGTTCCACATTAGCTGATAGAGATAATTTAGAAAATGATGATTATATAATTTTATTTCTTGATACTTATGACGATCAACGATCTGCTTTCGCATTTGCAGTAAATCCTTTAGGTCAACAAGCTGATGGAACTATTACAGATAAAACAACAACAAGTAGAAACTCAACATTAACATTTAATTTAGATGATAATCCTGATTATGCTTTCACGTCTAAAGGAAGATTAACTGATAAAGGATATGTGGTTGAGATTGAAATACCATTTAAAAGTTTAAGGTATAAAAAATCAGATATTCAAAATTGGGGTTTTAATGTTTTACGACGTGTTCAACATTCTGGTTATAGATCAACTTTATTTAATGTAAAGTTAGATGTTGCTTCATTTCTTGCGCAAAGTGGAAGACTCATTAATATTAGTGGTATTGAGCGTGAAAAAATATTTGAAATTAACCCAGAACTTCGATCATCTATAAAAAGAGGCCCTTCTACAGAAAAATACAAAGTTGCTTCCAATGATTTAATAGGGGTCAACCTTCGATACGGTTTATCCTCAAATATTACATTAAATGGAACAATTAACCCTGACTTTTCACAAATTGAAGCTGATGTAGCCCAAATTAATTATGATCCAAGGCGGTCATTGTATTTTCCTGAAAAACGACCATTTTTTTTGGATGGTATTGAACTATTTAGTACACCTACTCGATTAATATATACACGAAAAATTTCTAACCCTGCAGCCGCAGCTAAAATAGCAGGAAAAATTGGTAATACGACAGTCGGATTTATTTCTGCTGCAGATAACAGAGGTTCTTCATTATCAAATTTTGATCCAGCTTACGTTAACGTAATTCGATTGAAACGAGATCTTTCAGAACAAAACCATATTGGATTTGTTTATACAGATCGTATCCATGATGATTTATCAAATCGAGTACTTGCAGTTGATGGAAAATTTATTGCAAAAAATAAATATTCATTTCGTGCGCAAAGTGGATTTAGTTTAACTAATAATAATTTAGAGAATGCTGAAATAGCACCTATGTGGAATATTGGCGCAAATGCTTCTGGAAGAAAATGGTCAAGTTCATTTTCAACAACTGGTTATCATGGAGATTTTAATCCAGCAGTAGGTTTTGTTGAGCGAGGAGATTATGTAACTATCTCAGCAGGACCAACTAGACGTTTTTACGGTAAAGAGGATGCATTTCTACAACAACTATCTTTATCATATCGATTAACTGGAAATTGGAATTACGATGATTTTATTTCTAAAAATAAGCCGGATGATAGAAGAATGTATCCTTCATTTTCCATGCAATTTAAAGGCGGATGGAGGTTTACTAATTTTACTTGGATAGAATATTTTGGTTATCCTGAAAAGTTTTATACAAATTACTATATTAGGTCGAATAATGAATTTGTTTCATACATTGGTACAGATGAACTTTATAATATTGGAGCTATGTTTGAACTAACGACTCCTCAATTAGAAAGTTTTTCTGCAAGCTTTAAATATGGATTTGGAAGAGATCCTAATTATGATGAATGGGCACCGGGTGATTTATATCTTATAGAATCAAAAATTAAATGGAACCCCACTGATCAAATTCGATTGTATTTAAGGTACAATCAACAGAAAAACTTTAGACCTTCTGATAACTCTTTAGTCTCAGAAAGTCGTACACCAAGGGTTAAAATTGAATATCAAATATCTTCATCAATCTTTTTGCGAGGTGTCATTCAGTACACCTCTAGATATAGAGACTCTTTGAGGGATAATTCACGTACAGAATCACCAATCTACTTTAAGAATGAAGATGGAGATTTTAATTTATCTGTTCCCGTCGAAACTAACAATATTCAAGCTGATTTCCTTTTTTCATATAGACCAACTCCTGGAACCTTATTATTCTTTGGGTATGGTTCATTTTTGACAGAACCAAGTAGGTTTCGATTCCAATCCATCGATAGACAATCAGATGGGTATTTTTTAAAAGTCAGTTATCTCTTCAAATAAAATAAAGGCTTACTAATGTTAAAGACTTTATTTCTAATTATATATTTTTCAATATTAGTATTTTTAAATCCATTAAACTCTCAATTTAAAAACCTTAAATCTTTAAAGTCTAAAGTTACAAAAGAGGTAAAGAAAGTAGTGGGTAAAGAGGTCAGGCCACTAACTCTTG
>CAJJBS010000126.1 GCA_905182385.1 Fidelibacterota bacterium TCS55 | reverse complement strand
AAAGAAATATTCTTCAAATATTAGCAAATGGAAGTCTTGGTGCATTTTTTGCTTTAATATATTTCTTTTATCAATTTCCTCCAGCAATTATACTTTATCTTGGAGCAATTGGTGCTGCAACAGCTGATACATGGGCAACTGAAATAGGTTTTTATTCTAAAAATAAACCAAAGCTTATTTTTTCAAAAATCATAGTAAATCATGGTGCTTCGGGAGGTATTACGATGTTAGGACTTAGCGCTTCTATATTAGGAGCTTTTATTATAGGTATTCTTGGAGAAAAAATATTAGGAATGAATGATGTTCTATTTCCCATAGCTATTGGTGGACTTGCAGGCTCTGTAACTGATTCTATTTTAGGACGCTTTATTCAAGCTCAATTCAAATGTACTTCATGTAACTCTAACACTGAAAATCGGTATCATTGTGATAAAAGAACAAAACTAATTTTTGGTTCTAAATTTATTGGTAATGATATGGTTAATTTTGTAAATACGCTTGTTGGAGCTATAGTAACATATTATTTATGGATGTTTTATGGATAAAGAAAAAAGATATTTAAATGTGCTAAATACAGCTGAAAATATCTTAAAGGACTATAAAATAGATGAAATTGGCAAAATGTCTTTTATTTCGTCGGTTTTAATAAATGAATTTGTAGAATGGGTCTTTTGCGGTTTTTATCGTTCTACAGGAGATCATTTACTTGAGATAGGACCATACCAAGGGAACATAATTCCTTGTGGTCATATTTCATTTGAGAGAGGTGTTTGTGGAGCTTCTGCTAAAGAAAGAAAAACAATTATAGTAAATGACGTTTCAACATTCCCTGGATATATATCATGTGATAGTGAAACAATATCTGAAATTGTTATACCAGTAATCAAAAAAAATAAACTATTAGCTGTCTTAGATATCGATGGTGATAGAATTAGTCAATTTGATTTAACAGATCAATCCTATCTTGAAAAAATAGTTTCACTTATATAAACAAAAAACCCCGCAAGAAGCGGGGTTTAAAATGGTATCCTGGTGTTATTAAATGACTTTATAGACGATTAAGCCAACCATAACAATCAATGCGACAAAAATCAAAGAAACACCCATGTTTCCTTTTTTGATTTCTTCCCATTCATCAATATCTGTTGATAGCCAATCAAAAACTTTCAATGAGATACCAACACCTAAACCAAAACCAATTGCTGCTGTAATCGCCCAAAGTAATGAACGACCATATTGAGCGAACATGCCGCCCCAACTAGTAGGATCTAACATTCTTCCTCCTTTTAGAGTGTTTGAATTGAATCTTTTATTAAACGCATAAAAGCAGCTGTATCAACTTTACCGTCACTTAGTTGACGAATTTGATCTGCAGTTGCCTTTGCGGTAATAATTGCATTTTGTCTTGACACTGGCACTGTTACAGTGACTTCAGTATCACCAGGAATGATTGCCTTATAACCTGGTTTCTTTTTAGCGAATGATTCTTGATGAGTCATTGCTTGACCTACTGAAATAAAACCTACAAGCATAACCATTTCAAAATTATTTCTAAGGCTTTCCATTTCTATCGTAAAATTATAAGAACCATCTTTATTCTTAATGAGAGACATTTTTTTCTCATCAATAGATACACGATAAAATTTACATGTATTAGATACTTTTCTATAAAAAGCATAATTCGCAAATACGAATTGAGTACTCATAATTAAAACAACAGCTAGCGATAATATTTTTTTAATTTTCATTTAATTTCCATTTAACGAATATTTGAAGTAGTTAATCTTACAAGAGAATCAGTGCTATTTTCAAGCTTCAAATACAATATTTCCATTCTTAATTACTTTTCTGATTGGATGATTGGAAACATAATAAGGAATATCTAATAATGAATCTAGCTGCCATATAATCAAATCAGCTTTTTTACCAATTTCAATCGAACCTACATCCTTTTCGAGGCCTAAAGCTTTTGCTCCATTAAAAGTTGCTGACTGATAAGCTTCTTCAACTGTCATTCCCATATACAAACATGCTAAAGTTATTATGAATGGCATAGATTGAATATGAGAACTCCCCGGATTAAAATCTGTCGCTAAAGCAACAGAAATACCTGCGTCAATAAGCTTTCTTGCTGGAGCATATGTATCTTTACCAAGAAAAAAAGTAGTACCTGGTAATAATGTGGCAACTACCTTGCTATCTCTTAATTTAGAGATTCCTTCATTGCTCACGGCCATTAAATGATCAGCTGAAAAAGCATCTATTTCAGATGCTAAAACTGCTGCTCCAGAATTTGAAAATTCATCTGCATGAATGCGAGCTTTTAAACCGTATTTTTTACCTGTTTCTAAAATAAGTCGTGACTCTTCTACTGAGAAGTAACCCTCTTCACAAAAAACATCATTAAAAATAGCAATTTTTTGATTTGCAACAGCTGGAATCATCTCATTGCAAATAATTTTAATATAATCTGCACGTTTAGATTCAAATTCTTTAGGAAATGCATGAGCGCCCATAAAGGTTGGTATCATATCAATTTGATGAGCTTTATTAACTTTATCAATTACTTCTAGAGATTTTAGTTCAGATTCAGTATCTAGTCCATAACCTGATTTAGCTTCAATTGTTGTTGTCCCATTAGCAATAAATAAATCCATTCTTTCTTTAACTTTTTCTATTAGCTGACTTTTAGAGCTTTTCCTAACCCCTTCAACACTAGATACAATGCCTCCACCTTTTTTTGCAATTTCTTCATATGATAACCCAGATAAACGCATAGCGTATTCCTTATCACGTTTATTATAAAAAACTGGGTGTGTATGAGAATCTATAAAACCAGAAGTCACCATTTTACCTTTACAATTAATTAAATTATCAGAGTACCCTTTTCCAATAGAAGCTATCTTCCCATTCTCAATAAGTATCGATGTGTTTTTAATTGTTTTAACACTATTTGCATTAGCAGTAACAAGATTTCCAATATTGTCAAGAAGAATAGATTTATTATTTCTGTTAAGAATGGATAAACTCACATTTATTTTAAACTATTATCTAGCATTGGTATATCCACGCCCCATTCATTCGCTTTATTTATGGCATAATCATAACCAGCATCGGCATGCCTTATAATTCCTAAGCCTGGATCATTAGTAAGGACAGCTTTTATTCGCTTTTCTATCTCTGGTGTACCATCAGCACATATTACTTGACCAGCATGAATAGATAGACCCATACCTACGCCACCACCTTGATGTATTGAAACCCAAGTCGCACCACTTGATGAACTTGTAAGCGCATTAAGTAAAGGCCAATCAGCAACAGCATCAGAACCGTCTTTCATTGATTCAGTCTCTCTATATGGTGAAGCGACAGAGCCACAATCAAGATGGTCACGCCCAATTACAATCGGCGCAGATAACTCACCACTTGCAACCATTTGATTTAGAGCCACTCCAAATTTGGCTCTTTGATTATATCCCAACCAGCAAATTCTTGATGGTAGACCTTGAAACTCGACTTGTTCTTTTGCCATCTTTATCCACCTTGAGAGTGTTCGGTCTTCAGGAAACAGCTCTAATATTTTTTCATCTGTCTTATAAATATCTTCTTTATCTCCGGATAATGCTACCCACCTAAATGGCCCTTTACCTTCGCAAAAGAGATCTCGAATATAGGCTGGGACAAAGCCAGGAAAATCAAAAGCATTCTTTATACCGGCTTTTTTTGCTTGCCCTCGAAGGTTATTACCATAATCAAAAGCAATTGCTCCTTGGGCTTTTAAATCTAAAATTCCTTGGCAGTGTTCTGCCATTGAACGAAAACTTTCTTTTATATATTTTTTTGGATCAGATTTTCTTAGCTCTAAAGCTTCTTGGTAAGACATTCTATTTGGAACGTAACCATCTAACTCATCATGTGCAGAAGTTTGATCCGTTATCATATCTGGAATAATTCCTAATTTAGCTAATTCTGGCACTATATCAGCCGCGTTGCCTTCAAGGCCAATAGATAGTGGAATCTTCTTATTTTGAGCGTCTTTAGCTAGTTTAAGAGCTTCCTCTAGTGATCCTGCAGCTACATTTAAATATTTTGTTTCCAAACGTCTTAGAATTCTCTTTTTATCAATTTCAATACATATTATAACGCCATTATTCATTGTTACTGATAAAGGCTGCGCACCTCCCATACCACCTAAACCAGCAGTAACAACTAATTTACCAGTAAGGTCTGAATTGTAATGTTGTTTTGCTGCTGCTGCAAAAGTCTCAAAGGTTCCTTGAAGAATACCCTGTGTACCTATATAAATCCAAGACCCCGCAGTCATTTGGCCATACATCATCAAGCCCTGTTTGTCTAGCTCATTAAAGTGCTCCCAGGTTGCCCATTCTGGAACAATATTAGAATTAGCGATTAAAACTCTAGGAGACCATAGATGTGTTTTAATAACTGCTACTGGCTTACCTGATTGTACGAGAAGAGTTTCATCCGGGTCCATACGTTTTAAAGTATTTAAAATACTATCATAACATTCCCATGAACGAGCAGCTTTACCTTTCCCACCATAAACCACTAATTCATCTGGGTTTTCTGCTACATCTGGGTCAAGGTTATTTTGTATCATACGAAAAGGCGCTTCAATTTGCCAATTTTTGCATGTAAGGCTTGTGCCTATTGGAGAAGTTATAGTTCTTTTTGACATTTAATTTTTATTTAAAACTTTAAATATTATCACAAATATAATCAAACAGTTGTGTATAATAAAAATGATATAGATATAATTGAATAACTAATTCCTTGGATAAAGAGCATTCTTAATTGATTTAAAATATGATGGTTCTTTATACATTACCGTATAAGAAAAGAAAGAGATAGAATT
>CAJJBS010000125.1:2297-2798 GCA_905182385.1 Fidelibacterota bacterium TCS55 | reverse complement strand
ATATTGATATATGGCGCGATTTAGAATCAGTTGTTTTCATTAATGTCCTACGCAGAGCGTATTTTAAAAGCTAACATCAACCAACCAGCAATTAATAGTACACCACCAATGGGTGTTATTGCACCTAGCCAACGTAAACCTGAAAGAACAAGGATATATAGACTTCCTGAAAAAATAAGTAACCCTATAGATAATAAAACCCCAGGCAATTGAATTACATCTGAATTATAATGAAAACCCAATATACCAATAAGTATTAAACCAAGAGCATGATACATATGATATTTAACACCTGTTTCAAAAATTATTAAATCATCAGGTGAGACTTTATTTTTTAAAGCGTGAGCACCAAATGCTCCAAAAACAACTGCTAAAGCTGCGAGGAATGCTCCAATAATAATCCAACTTTTCATGATTGGTTATTCTTATGAATCAATGTGCGAATAGGGAATGGTATTTCAATCTTCTCAGCTTGAAAGCGTTTATGAATACGACGAATAA
>CAJJBS010000125.1:0-2287 GCA_905182385.1 Fidelibacterota bacterium TCS55 | reverse complement strand
CAAACTGAAAATAACGAACCACAGCTGGATTATCTTTTTTAACACCTTCAATATCAGCAACAACAGTTGCAGCTACTTCTTCTGTAACCTTAACTACATGCTCTAAATCACTTTTATAAGAAACACCAATGGACACTCTAATAGAAAAACTAGGGTCACCTTTATCATAATTTTTTACAATAGCGGCTGAAATCTTAGCATTTGGCACCGTGACTTCATTATTAGTGCGTTCCATAAGAGTTGTATGTCTCCATGTGATATTTTGGACATAACCCATATAACCTGAATCTAATTCAACAAAATCGCCAGGCTTAACTTTTTGAGATAACAATATGTGTAAACCTGCAAAAAAGTCTGAAAGAGTATCTTTTAAAGCTAATGATATAGCTAAACCTCCAACACCCATAGCAGTTAAAAGTGGCGTAATAGATATACCAATTGACTGAAGAATAATTAAAATGCCAACAGATATAATTATAATTCGAGCAAGATTAACAAAAATAGTAGTTGATGGAAGATTAGTCCCTTGTCTCTCTGCCCAATAATCAAGAACTCCTACTCCAATTTTAGAAGCTGCTATCGTAACTGAAAGAATAATTACTGCTACAATAATCTTACTTAAGTAACCTAGATATTCATCACTTAGAAAAGAAATACTACTTGAAGCAATATTTAAAGAGATTAAGAAAAACCATAAAACAATATGAGATTCAATGGCTTCAAAAAATACATCGTCTCCTCTCCAGTCTGTTTTTTGAGTCATTTTTTTCAACCGCTGATGGACAAACCGTTTGAATATCCACCCTAAGATAATACCTAAAAATATTGTAACTAGAGGCATTCCGTAATTCATGATTGTAGCGATTAAAGTTGAATCCATAATAGAGAAATTACAATTTAAAAAATTCTTTATTCATTGGTTTCATAATATAATTTATGATTGATAATTTTAAGTCCATTTAAATATAAATTTACTCTCGTTGGTTTCCGATCTTCGCTAAACCACCATTCCATTCCATGTTTATTTTTATTTTTATAAATACATTCATACTTAATTGAGCCTGATAAATAAAATTGATTATCTAGCCTTGTACCAATAATATATTTTTCTTCAGTTTCTTCAACCCCTGACTTATTCCATTTTCGTTCATAAAGGATTTCTGTTTCATCCAAAATTACTACACGTTTAAATCGACCATTATCATGGTATTCAAACCTAGCAATTTCTTTACCTTTATTATAAAATAACTCTCGTTTTAATTGTTTTGATAGAGAATAAACCTGCATTGAACCATCAAGGATACCAGCATTATAACTTGTAATAGATGCAGGAATTCCACTCGAGTACCACCTTTGAACTTCTCCATGAAGTTCATTATTAAGAAATAAACCTTTTTCCTCTGGATTTGAACTTGCATTCCATACTTCATATGGGCCAGACTTTTGTCCAGACATATAAGTTGTTTTATCTTTCACCTGTCCTGAAATAAAAAATGATTTTTTTTCTCCATGTAAAATATCAGATACATAATTAACTGATCTTTTTATTTGGCCATTCTTAAAATGAAAAGTAGATATTCCATTTAATAAACCATTCTTAAATGTTTTTGTAGAATCTAAAGTATTATTCTCTGAGAACCATTCCCATTTACCAATTGGAACACCCGTCTCAAAAGAACCTTTTACAGACGATATTCCGTTTTGATACCATGCTTCATAAAAACCATTGATTTCACCATTAACATATGTAACAAGAGAATCTAAGTCTTTTTTTGTCCTATGCCATTTCCATGTTCCTGTTTTTTTATCTTTATCAAAAACTCCCACTAAATATAGGTCAGTATCTTTCCAGACACGAAAGTCACCATCTTTTAAACCATTTTTAAAATTAATTTGTCGAGTTTTAGCTTCCTTCAGATCATACCATGTCCACTCATTGTTTGGTAAATTCATTAAATACGAACCAGCTACTTTCTTATTCCCATCTGTATAATATTCTACAAAGGCACCATTCTTCTTACCCGACTTATATTCTTGATTGATTATTAATTTACCATATACATTATATTTAGTTTCACCATCTAGAAGGCCTTCTTTGTAAGTATGAATAGAATCTATTTGACCACGAGTATTAAAGTAGGTCCATTTTCCTTTTTCTTTACCCGCTTTAAATTGACCTTTTTGATAAACAAGACCATTAGAGTAAAAGGATAAATATTCACCATTAAGCTTTTCATTAGATATATTTGCTTCAGACTTAACTTGACCATTTAAATAATACTCTATT
>CAJJBS010000124.1 GCA_905182385.1 Fidelibacterota bacterium TCS55 | reverse complement strand
TATTGGTTGATTTGTATCATCAAAGAACAAAGATGGCTTCTCATTTTTCTCTAAAGTAGCATTATTAATTAGCTCTTCCTGTTTTTGTTGTTGATGTAAGGGCACATCTTCTTTATCTGCTAAAACACGCGTTTGTGATGAAGTAACTTCTTTATCACTTGTTATTTGAATATTCTCTAATTTACTTTTTCTATTAAAGCCTGTTGCTATAACAGTTACCATTATTTCTTCACTCATAGAGGGATCTATAACTGCACCAAAGATAATATTTGCATCTTTACCAGCTTCTTCAAATATTATTGATGTTGCTTGATCTACTTCAATTAAAGTGAGATCAGCACCACCAGTAATATTAACTAAGACTCCTTGAGCACCAGATATTGACGCATTATCTAATAATGGGCTTGATATAGCTTGTTGAGATGCAAGTACAGCTCTTTCTTCACCACTAGCTGTTCCAGTACCCATTACAGCTTCACCCATATTTTTCATAACGGTTTCAACATCAGCAAAATCTAAATTTATTAATCCATGTACATTAATAAGATCTGAAATTCCTTTAGATGCATGATGTAATATCGAATCTGCTAACTTAAAAGCATCAACGACTGTTGTAGTTTTATCAACTATTGACATTAGTTTTTGGTTAGGGATATTTATTACAGTATCACATGCTTTACGTAGTTCAGTTATTCCTGCTAGACCTCTATTCATTCTTTTAGGGCCTTCAAAATTAAAAGGCAGTGTTACGACACCTACAGTAAGAATTCCCATCTCACGGGCCATTTGAGCCACTACTGGTGCTGCTCCTGTTCCGGTCCCACCACCCATTCCTGCAGTTATAAAAACCATATCAGCGCCTTCAAGCATTGATTTTACAACTTCATGATCTGCTTCCATTGCATCTTTACCAACTTCAGATCGAGCACCAGCACCTAATCCCTTAGTAAGGCTTTTACCAATTTGGATTTTATTTTCTGCTGCATTATTATCTAAATCTTGAGCATCAGTATTTATTACTATAAAATCAACACCGCTCATTCCGGCTTGTATCATACGATTTACTGCATTACCACCTGCACCACCAACACCGATCATTTTTAAATTGGCTTTTTGTTCTGCTAAGTTATCAAATTCAAATAACATGGTATTTCTCCTTTTCTTAGTTCTTTGGTATGTGTGTAATTATTAAACATTTTTTAAAAAAATTCTTTAATAAGGTTTTTTACTTTATCAAATGTCCCTTTGAGTGATTCCATAGGCTTGAAATCATTTAGATCTTCATCAAAGTTCTTCCATTGAGATAGTCCAATTGCACTTGCATAGGAAGGCCCTGAAGCTAAGTCAATAGCACCGCTTATATTATTAGGCTTTCCTATTTTTACTGGCATATTGATTGTTTCTTGTGCTAATCCAGCTAGATTTTTTAATTCAGCTCCACCACCAGTAAGCACCATTCCATAGGTTAACTTTTCTTTTATATCTGCTCTTGAAACTTCTCTCATGACCAATTGTAATATTTCGACCATTCTAGCTTCAACATATCTTGATAATTCATGCTCGGAAATTCTTCTTTTTAATTCTCCATTATTAGCTGGTAGTTCAAAGTCAAGTTCTGGTGATGACATGGATGCCTTAGCAGAACCGTACTTTTTTTTAATTTTTTCTGCTTCTTCAATTCCAACTTGAAGCATAACAGCAATATCATTTGTAATACTCGCACCTCCAATATTAATTGTTGAAGTATGTCTTATGCCTCCATCAAAATATATAACGATATCTGTTGTAGTAGCCCCAATATCAACACAAACGACACCAAGGTTTTTTTCATCCTCTGCAAGTGTTGCTATGCTAGAGGCTAGACCTTGATAAATCATAGCATCTACACTGACACCTAATTCTTCAGCGCAGCTTGCTAAATTTGTAGCAGCAGTTGTAGCAACCGTGATTAAATGAACACGAGCTTCTAATCTTCGTCCTGTTAATCCAACTGGATCTTTTATAGAGTCCATTGTATCAATGACAAACTCTTGAGGAAGAACATGAAGGATATCTCTATCTGCAGGTAGTGATATTGCTTTAGCTAAATCAAGTACATTTCGAACATCGGAATCAGTTATTTCATTTTGAATAGATACATTTGAACCCTTATTCCCTCCAATGGCAATTGCACCTTGTGTATTAATTCCTCGTATATGATCACCTGATATACCTATAGATAAACTTTGAACATTTATACTTGCCATCCGTTGAGCTTCTTGAAGAGCGTGGTCCATTTCATCAATTAATTGATCTCTATGAGTTATTGAGCCTTTTTTTATTCCAGTAGCGGGAGAGGTACCTATACCAAGTAATTTAACAGTATTTGAATTCGGATCTATTTCTGTTATAGCGCAACAGATTTTATTTGAACCAACATCTAGGCCTGTTTGAACATACTTATCTTGATTCTTAGAACGTATCATGTCCACTCCCGTGCTACTAGTTGCTTATTATACCGCATATCCAGCAACCTAAAATCAGTTAACTGGCGTTGTCCTAAAGATTTATCAAATATTTTTAAAATATTCAGTTTAGTTAATATATTTTTTTTCCCAAGGATTACTTTAGTGGGTCTATCAGAAAGGATAATGACATAATCGTCGTTATTATTAAGTGTTATTTCAGATATATTATTATAAAGTTTATTATAAGATTTTGATAATTGATTAAGGATATAAATAGCTTCTTTTACTTTTATTGAAAAAGTCATTTCGCCGTATGGATAAAGTTCTTTTGCAGGGTTAAACCCAGATAAAACTGGAATTAATGCACTATCACTATATTTATGATTAGGTAAGATAAAGGCATCATTATCAATCATAAGTTTCTCATCAAGGTTAATTATTGCTAAAGGTTTCCGCTCAACAATATTTATTTCAATTACATTAGGGAATTGTCGACTTACTTGGACAGCCTTTACAAAAGGATTCTCTTCTATTTTATTTGAAATTCTACGAAGTTTATAATCATTAATAGATTGAACTTTAAATCCTGAGACTATTTTTTGATAGTCTTCTTTAGTTAAAATATTATTACCTGAAATGGTTACTTTTTTTAGAATAAAATATTCACGATAATTAGCCCATTTAGTAGCACTTACTAGACTTAATAAAAATAGTAAAGAAAGTCCAATGCCGATAATCTTTCTTATGGTGAAAGTATTTTTTTTCATTTTTTTCATACGTCAAATGTTCCTGATTTAAAACCTAATGTCTTAACTTCTAATTCAAGCAATACACCAAATTTATTTTTTACAGTTTTTCTAGCTAAACGAATAAGTTTAACAACATCAGAGGCTTTAGCTCCTCCATGATTAACAAAAAAATTTGCATGGTGATTAGATATTTCAGCATCACCCATTTTAGTTCCTTTCAAGCCTGCTTTATCAATAAAATAACCAGCTGCGCCTTCAGCTGGATTTTTAAATACACTTCCAGCAGAGCGAAATTTTAAAGGTTGAGAAGCTTTTCTATTACCACTTGCTAAAGATTTTTTTTCTGCAACAGTTTTAGCATCACTTTGAATTAGTTCAAATTCAGCACTAATAACTATTTCTTTTGAAGAAAATGTGGAATCTCTGTAACTAAATTTTATCTCACCTGACTTATATTTTTTTTTATTACCTTGCATTGTCATTATAGTTACGTTTTTTAAAAAATTTGAGATTTCTCCACCAAATGCTCCAGCATTCATAATTAATGCTCCACCTAAAGTTCCAGGTACTCCAATTAAACTCTCTAAACCTGATAAATTATTTTTAACACATTCTTTAACTAGTTTACCTAACATAACACCTGACTCAGCATATACTTGAGAACCATTAATTTCATAATTATTAATAGCTCTACCTAAGGTAATAACTATGCCATCTATACCTTTATCAGAAACTAATAAATTAGATCCAGATCCAACAAAATAAGTTGATATACTATTTTTGTTTGCAAATTTTAATATTTGCGCTAAATCATTTTCATCTTTAGGAACAATGTATGCTTTTGCAGGTCCACCAATACCAAAAGATGTATGTTTGATCATATTCTCTTCATTTAAAAAAACACCTTTAGTCATTTTTTGTAATGTTTCAAAAGAATTCAATTAGATATCCTTTGATTTTTTAAATGATTGAAATAAGACTGACCATAGCGCCAAATTGTCCCTGCTCCAATTGTTATAATCATATCATTACTTTTAATTAATCCATCTAAACATTTTTGAATATCTTCTATTTGAGGAACATAATGAACATCTTTATGTCCTATAGATTTTGCTGTATTATAAATTAATTCTCCACTAATACCTATTATTGGGACTTCTCTTGCAGGATAAATATCTGTGATAATTAATACATCACTATCCATAAAAGCTGCAGCAAACTCTTTATAAAAATCTTTTGTTCTTGAAAAAAGATGAGGTTGAAAAACTGCAACAATTCTCCTATTCCAACCATTCCTAGCTGCTTGTAATGTAGCTGAAACTTCTGTTGGGTGATGAGCGTAATCATCTACGACCATTATATCATTTTCAATTCCTTTAATTTCAAATCGACGACGAACACCATCATAACTTTTCAAACCTTTAATAATACTTTCTATATTTAATCCCATTTCAAATCCAATGGCTGCAGTGGCTAAAGAATTAAGTACATTATGCTCTCCTGGAACATTTAATTTAATATTTCCCATTTTTTTATTTTTTTTATAAAGTAAAAAAGATGTTTGTTCTTTATTATATTTTATATTTTTAGCACTTATGTCTGCTTTATCTGATAAACCATAGGTAATAATATGTCTCTTCACTAATGGTAAGATATTTTGTACTTCAGGAGAGTCAACACAAGCAATAAGGGCTCCATAAAATGGAACAGAATTAGCAAATTGAAGAAAAGAGGCTATAAGGTCATCTAAATTATCATAGCAATCCATATGTTCTTTTTCAATATTTGTTATTATAGCAATTGTTGGTTTTATTTGTAAAAAACTCTTATCATATTCATCCGCTTCAACTACTATTAAATCACCACCGCCTAGTTTTGAATTGGTATTTAAATTTTTAACTAATCCACCCACAATCAAAGTTGGATCAAGTTCATTTTTTGATAACAATGCCCCAATCATTGAAGAAGTGGAAGTTTTTCCATGAGTTCCCCCTATAGCAATACTGGTTTGTTTTAAGGCTACAAGTTCTCCTAACATTTCAGCCCTTTTAATAATTGGAATATTTTTGTGAATTGCTTCTTTTAGTTCAATGTTATCATTTGGTACTGCACTCGAATAGACAACTACTTCACAATTATTTATATTATTTGCATCATGCTTATTTGATATATCAGCACCTTTTGACTTTAAATTTTGTATAATATCAGAATCGTTTAAATCTGAACCACTAATATTAAAACCAAGGTTTAGTAGTAATTCTGCTATACCACTCATTCCAATTCCACCAATCCCAACAAAATGAACTTTTTTAACATTTCTAAACATTAGTTTAATAATCTCAAAGCTTGCTTAACTATTATAGCTGTAGCATCAGGTTTTCCTAATTTTTTGCTAAAATCAGCCATGTCGTTAAGTTTTTTATTATTATTTAATAAGTTTTTAATCAATAAAGCTAAATCTTGCGAAATTATTTGATCTTCATTTATAATTATAGCTGCTCCATTATCCGCTAGGGCATTAGCATTCTTTTCTTGATGGTTTCCTGCAGCAGAAGGGTATGGAATTAAAATTGAGGGCTTTCCACAAACTGTTAATTCAGAGCAAGTAATTGCACCTGCACGACTTATAACTAAATCACTAGCAGCATAAGCATCTGCCATATTATTTATAAATGGTTCAACTCGGACAGAGTCACTTTCATTATGTTTATAATTATCAAAAAATTTTTTACCAGTTTGCCAAATAACTTGAGTAGATGATATCGACAAATTAGTGACAATTTTATCCATCATTTGATTCAGAGCAAGCGAACCTTGACTGCCTCCAAATAATAAAAGTGTTTTTTTATTTTTTTCAAAGCCATATCGTTTTAATCCTAATTCACGAACGCCAGTATTTATATCATGCCTAATTGGATTGCCCGTCAAAATACATTTATTTTTAATCATCGCTTGAGACTCTTCAAATGCAATACAAATCTTATTAGCACCTTTTGAAAACCATCTTGTTGTAATCCCTGGGAAAGAATTTTGTTCTTGAATTAAAGTAGG
>CAJJBS010000123.1 GCA_905182385.1 Fidelibacterota bacterium TCS55 | reverse complement strand
TTTTTATCAAGATGAATTTCTTCTAGAAAAATAGGAAGTGACAAATTACCAGTAATTTGTTCATTAATATTTTTAAAATTTTTACCTGAGAACCAAATAAGACTTCCACCTTCCTTCAAAAATCTTTTTATTGATTCAATAGCCATTGGCTTAATAATCAATGGATCTTCAACAATCAACACATCTGTTTCATCTAAATATATTCTTTCAATCTCAGATAATAACTTTAATTCTAAATCTAGAAATTCGTCTTCACCACTTATTGATTGTAAGACAGTTTTTATAATCAATAGACCATTCTCTGAACTGGCAATAACTTTACATGAAATTTGTTCAGGTATATTTAATTCAAAGGTCTGCTTATTATCTAATAAAAAATTATCGGGTGGAATTTCTACTTTTCCACTTACAACACCACTTTTACCAGGATAAACTTGAAATGAGAACTCTTTATTAGTATTTGATTTAAAATTAGAAACTATTTGTCCAACTCGTTCATTATTCAAATATAATTCTACGGGAAGATTCTTAATCTCGTTTCTTCCCATATTTTCAATCTTTGCATCTAATGTTAATAGATCATTTGGCATTTTTATCTGGTTAATTGAAGATATCTCTTTAATTGCTATATTATCATTTAATAGATCACTAGAAAGAAAATATAATCTCCAATCTAAAAATTTATCTTTTAATGATTGTGAAGGCACAGATTGAAAATCACTTAATATAAAACACTCTTTATTTGGAAGGGTTGAATCTATTGAGTTTAGTAGCGAGTCCACTAAATTCCACAAATTATCTTTTCCATTAGATTGAGGAATCTTCCAATTTGTATAATCTAGATTCACACCATTTTCAATAATTCCTGAGTAAATCACAATCGGTGGAGTTGTTTGAATAACTTTAAGATTAACTAAACCTTCAAAAGTAGATAAGATTTTGGGGATATTTTCTTTTGCTTGATCAAGAAAAGAGTCTTGCTCGTTTTTAACAGACATGCTCGCTGAATTATCAATAATAATAACCGCTGTAGATTCTTTTTCACTTGGAATCCAAATTGATTTATTAATAATTAATGGTCCAGAAAACATGAATATCAAAGAAGCAATGATACCCATTCTTAAAAATATTAATAGCCATTGAATAATTTTTAATTTTTTTATATTTTTTTTCTCAAGTGCCTGGATATGTTGAATAGATGAAAAATCCATAGTTTTTGATTTGCGTAGATTATATAAATGGATAATCAATGGAATAGTTAATCCAAATAAACCCCACAAAATATTTGGAAATAAAAATGACATTAAATAGGTGTACTTAGCATCATCATAATTGCACCAGAAGCTAGAGGTATTTTAAAATTATCATCTAATGGGATTGGTAAAAGTTCGATAATCATTGCTGCTAAAGCACCAAATAAAGAAATTTTTAAAGGTAAAAAAGGGAAATTAATTGCAACAATAAAACAAATTATTAATCCTGCTAAAAAACCCTCCCAACTTTTATTCCCAATTTTATGTTTTCCATACTTTTGGCCAACTAGTCCTGCCGCTGTATCTCCTAAACTCATAAATATTAATGAAATAACAGCAACAGGTTTTGGGAAAATAATTATTGTAATAAGCGACCCAATAACAACCCATGTTGCACCAGTAAGATTACCTTTTATCTCATGACTCCTAAGCATATTATTGAAAATATATTCAAAAATTGATTGTACCCAAAAAACTTTATGTCTTGCAATATCGATGAATAAAAATAGTGCAGTTAAAAAAATCAAAATTTGAACCATTATATATTTATCAGTTATGAAAAATAAATATCCAAAAGGAATAATTAGACTAAATAAATGAATTATTTTTCGAATATATTCATCAAATGAAATCATTTTTCACTCTGTAATGTATCAAAGATATCTTGAAGGTCAAGAATACTTACATTCAAATCTATATTTGTTGATTTATCTAAAACTGTACCAGGTGCAATAGATTGGTCTAGAACTGTATATGGTACTAAATCTTCATTCTGTTGATAAGATATTTTACCTAATTTCAAACGAGCTTTCAATAATTCTGATTCAGCTTTTTTCATACTTAACCCAAATAACTGAGGAACTTGAAAAAAGTCTGGAGGTAAACCTTTACTAACAGTAATTTGAAGACCTAGACCTTTTTTTATTTGATCTCCCTCTTTAGGGAATTGCCATGCAACTGTACCTTTAGGATAGTCTGGATTATATTCTAAATATACAGAATCAATTAAAAGCCCAAGTTGCTGAATAGCTATTTCAGCACTACGACGTGATTGCCCTACTAAGCTTGGGACACCAATCATTTTTTCCAAACGTGAAATTTTGAGTCTAATAGTTCTACCAAGTTTAACTTTTTGACCAGGCAATGGATATTGATCAACTATAGTTGACGGATTTAACTCTGAAGTATAAACTGTATCAAAGACTGTTCCTTTAAAGCCTTCTGACTCAAGTTGTTTTATTGCTAAATCTAAACTTTTACCTTTTAAATCCATCACCATAATAGTTTTATCTTTTCTAATATATGTTGGCATTATAATCTTATCAAATAATAAGAAAAGGATGAAAGATGTCAAAATAAGAGCAAATATAAAGTTAAATAGTTTATTTATCATATTTTTTGAAGATTAACTGCAAACATTCCATCAACTCTATCTCTAGGAGGAAAAGTCTCTAAGCAATTTCTATCATTAATCCATTCTTTTGGTATAAGGTCTTTTTCTAATCTAATTTTAAAATTATCATTTAATTCAAGAAAAGAATTTACAACATTCCAATTCTCTTCTTCCTCTAATGAACATGTAGCATAAACTATAGATCCTTTTGATTTAACATATTTTGACATATTATTTAATATATTTAATTGAATAATATTCATAGAATCATAATCTAAATCTTGACGCCTCCATCTAATATCGGGTCGACGAGCTATCACTCCAGTTCCTGTACATGGTGCATCAATTAGTATCCGATCCGCCATTGGAAATTTATCTGAGGAAGCATCTTTTTTCAACCACTCTATTGGTAAATTTAAATTACTTGCTCTAGCTTGACCCTTCATTAACCTTTTTGAACTTATATCCGAAGCAAATAACTGCCCCGTAAAATTCATTTTCTCATATATATAATTTGCTTTAGTGCCAGGAGCAGAACAAACATCAAGTATTATCTCGCCTTCTTGTGGATTTAATAATTCGACGACTGCACCTGATGCTCTATCCTGAAAATTAATCATCCCCTCTTTAAATACTTCACTTTTTAAAAGCTTTGCAGTACCAGAACTAATTCTAATAAATTGATCTGATTTAGGACTTTTTTCCCATTTAACTCCTAATGCATCAATTTTATTTAATATTATCTTTAATTCAAATTTTGATATATTTAATCTCGCATCTATATAAGGAGGTGAATTAAAATAATCACAAAGAGCTAAAGTCTGACTTTCATTATACTGACCGAGCCATCTCTCTAACATCCAATCTGGAAATGAAAACCATTCACCATGTGTTAGATTATTATTTCTTTTATTTGAATCTATCTTAATCCCTTTTCTTAATAAAGCATTT
>CAJJBS010000122.1 GCA_905182385.1 Fidelibacterota bacterium TCS55 | reverse complement strand
AAGGTGATCGATCTATTGCCTTTTCTCCATAAAAAACTGCGTTTCTAGCTGTTGATTCAGGCTTAATAGGTTGCCCACTCCATAAAATATGAATACATTTATTTATTCGAGAATCTTCTGGGTGAATAAATTTATATTGCTCATTAATTTTGATCCGAAGTTCTCGACTAAAAGCTGCAAGATCTCCAGCAGTAAAAGAATCAATACCTGGAAAGTTTTTTTGTATATCTACTATAGCATAAAAATTTCCACCGTATGAAACATCAATCTTAATCTTACCTAGCTGAGAGGATGTAATATCTAAATTTGAAGCATATAGAAAAGAAGGGATATTGATGATCTTAACTGAAGAAACTTTATCAGCTTTTAATTTGTAATATGCATCAACTCTTCCAGCTGGAGTTTCTAGAACAACGACACCTGCTGTTTTTGGTTTAACCAATCCTTCTTGAATCATTATTGTAACCGTACCAATTGTGCCATGACCACACATGGGTAAACAACCACTTGTTTCAATAAATAAAATTCCTATATCAAATTCATCACTACTTGGTTCATATAAAAAACTTCCGGACATAATATCATGACCTCTAGGTTCAAACATTAAACTGCGAAGTATCCAATTATATTCTGACATAAAATGCTCACGCTTATCAAGCATCGTTTTTCCTTCAAGTTTTGGTCCACCTGATTTAATCAACCGTATAGGGTTTCCACAAGTGTGAGCATCAATACATTCAAAAATATGCTTAGACATATTTATTCCTTTGTAAAATCCCCATTTAATAGTCTCCAAATGTTTAATGGATTATTATTTTTTAATTCATCCGGTAATTGACTATTAGGCCAAGATTGAAATGCCACGGGGCGAGTAAAACGTTTTATTGCCATTGTGCCAACTGATGTAAAACGTGAGTCTGAAGATGCAGGATATGGCCCACCATGTTGCATACTAGAACAAACTTCAACACCGGTTGGTACACCGTTATAGATTAGGCGACCTACTTTTTTTTCTAATTGATTAATTGAAAAGTTAAAACTTTGTATTTCATCCTCTGATCCAAAAATAGTTCCTGTTAACTGACCATCTATAATCGAAATAACTTTGTTTAATTCTTCTTTATTTTTACACTTAACTATTATACTGTAGGGACCAAAAATTTCTTCTGATAGCTTAGGATCATTAATAAATGATTTGCCAGAGATAGATACAAGAGTTGAGTTTGCAATATTTGATTCATTTTTTTCTTGAGATCTTGATTCCACTTTAACATCATGATTAGATAAAGAGACATCCACTTCTTTATAATATGTTTTGCAAATTTTTTGAGTTAGCATAACACTTGGTTCTATTTTTTCTAATTCATCAGATAAATCTTTAATAAATTTTTCTAGTAAATCATTCTCAAGAGTAATTAAAAGACCTGGCTTTGTACAAAATTGTCCTGATCCCATTGTAATAGAAGTTGATAGCATTTCTGCAGTTTTAAGGTTTAAAGCCGTTGGTAATAATAAAACTGGATTAACACTGCCCATTTCAGCGAAAAAAGGTATTGGCTCTTTCCTTTGATTCGCTAAATCAAATAAAATGCGACCTGCTAGTTGAGAACCTGTAAAGCCTGCTGCTTTAACCCCAGGATTATTAATAAGACTCTGACCCACTACTTTTCCAGATCCATGCAACAATGAAAATACACCATCTGGCATACCAGTTTCTTTTGCTGCTGTCATAATAGCTGAACCAATTAAAGCGCTAGTCCCAGGATGTGCACTATGAGCTTTAACTATGACAGGGTTCCCGCCTGCTAGAGCTGAGGCTGTATCTCCTCCAGCTGTAGAAAATGCTAATGGAAAGTTACTTGCAGCAAACACAACAACAGGGCCCATTGGAATAAGCATCTTTCTAATGTCTGGCTTTGGAATTGGATTACGCTTTATATCAGCAGTCTCAATTGAAGCTTCTAACCATGAACCTTCCGCTATAAGGTTTGCAAACATTCTTAATTGACCAACTGTTCTTCCTCTTTCTCCCATTATACGAGCCTTAGGGAGGCCAGATTCTTCGCAGCATCTATCAATTAAGACTTCGCCTATATTTTCTATTTCATCTGCTATAGCATTTAAAAAAAATGATTTTTGTTTACCTGATACTCTTCTGTAAGTATCAAAAGCTTCAGTTGCTTTTTCAACAGCTAAACTAACTTCTTCAAAAGTTGCATTACTAAAATTTCCAATAAGAGGCTTATTTGACTCTGGATTAAAACCTTGAGTAAATGAATCGCCTTCATTACTTAATAAAAACCCGATAATATTTTTTTCAATCATTTGAATTCCATTCTATATATTTGGCATTTTAGGTCGAGTCGCAAGCGCTTTATCAATAACATTCAGAACATAGGCTCTTTCTTCACCAATCAAAGGTAATCGTGGTGGACGTACATGCTCTGTTCCAATTCCAGTTGCTACTTCAGCTAGTTTAATATTTTGCACTAACTTGGGATGAATATCTAATTCAAGTAGAGGCATAAACCATCGATATATTTTAGTTGCCTCTGAGATTCTATTTTGTTTTACCAATTCATAAATGACCACAGTCTCTCTAGGAAAAGCATCCACTAATCCAGCCACCCAACCATCTGCACCAAGGACTAGTTCTTCCATAGCTAATGTATCTACACCACATAAAATCTTGATATCATTACCAAAAGCATTACGCATTCTTGTTACATTAGTTACATCTCTTGTAGATTCTTTAGTCGCTTGAATATTTTTAATTTTTAATAATTCTTCAAACATTGGAATAGTGATCTCAATTTTATAATCGTGAGGATTATTATAAGTCATAATTGGCAGGTCACATGAACTTGCTACAGATTTATAGAACTCGATTGTTTCTCTATCATCTGAAACATATCTCATTGGAGGTAACATCATTAAACCATCAGCACCTGACTCCTGAGAATTTTGTGCAGCTTTTACAGCTTCTGCCGTTGATTGTTCTGCAATGTTCATCAGAACAGGAATTCTTCCATTTACATGTTTTGATATTTCTTTTAACAAAAATATTTTTTCATCTTGAGTAAGTGTACTTGCTTCTCCTAAACTACCTGCAATAACACAACCATGAATGCCTGAATTAATTTGTGCCTCAACATTTTTAATACATGAGGCTATATCAACTTTAAAATCATCAGTGAATTTTGTTGTTAAGGCTGGGTAAATACCTGTCCATTGTGGTTTCATATGTAATTCTTTCTTTAACTAGTCGAGAATAATTGAATTATTAGTTGTGATATTAATAATATTTCTATGAAAAATGCTGTTAAATCGAATAAGGTATCAAACCTAAATTAAGTTTATGAAGACTAGTCTATTATTCTTAATCATCAGCAGTATACCAATGATCGATATATTAATATCCTTTAAAACAAATCAGTATGCAAAAACACTGCCAAAAACAAAAATAGGTAGGAGTCTTTTCGCTTTGATTTCTACAGCAGTATGGATCACGGCTTTAATTTTTACAATATTAGATTATTTTTAATTATAACTATTTCTTGCTCTTTCAACCATTCAATGCATATCCTCTTAATGTAATTTGAAGGAGAAAATTATGAAATTACATTCATTGGTCACTTTTTTAATGGTTACATTCTCATTTTTACCTGCTCAGTTAGAGAAGGTAGAACTCAAACCAAATCCAACTAAAATGGTTGATTTTGGTGACCTTGCAGAAGGTCCATATCAAAAACTAGTTATCCGAAATACAATGGTTATTCCAGGCCATGGTGGCCCAGCCAACGGTCCATTTGATATTCTAGTTACTGGAAACGTCATTGCTAAAATACAACGTCACGACTCAAAAATGCCTGACAAAATGAAAGGTGATAGAATAATTGAGGGTGACAACTTATTTGTTATGCCTGGTATGTTAAATCTTCATTTACATTTAAGGAATGAGTCGCTACCCTTAGATTATATCTTTTATCTTCAATTAGCTACAGGTGTAACATCTATTGGACCTGCTGAGGAAGGTCGGGTTCAGAAAATATTGCAAGCTGAACGTGATAATGAAGTTATTTCACCGAGACTATTTCCACTTTATGGTTGGGGAAGTAAAACTGATTTCGATGAAGAATTTATAATGGATCCTTCCAATGCAGATAAAGTAGCAAAGAAAATGATTAAGAATGGTGTTAGGCAGGTTTACATAAATAATCTTTGTTGGAATCCAACAATTTTTGGTGCTGCTGCAAAAGCAATTGAGAAAGCGGGAGGTCTTACTGCAGTTCATATTCAACCCTCATCTACATCTCAAGTCAATGCGTTGGATGCAGCTCGATTAGGTGTTAGTATGATTGTTCACCATTATGGATATGCCGAATCAGCTTTAAATCGAGGAGTAATGAATTATCCGGTAGATTATAATATGTCTAATGAGAATATTCGTTTTAGAGAGGCAGCACAAGTTTGGATAGAAGCAGGTGAAAACCCAGAAACACGTCATCGTTTACTAAATGATATTGCTGATTCTTTAGTCCATTATGGTGTTACCATGCAACCAAATAGAGCCACTTATGAAGCAAATAGAGATATTATTCGAGCCCACGGATTACCTTGGCATGAGAAATACACTCACCAGGCATTATGGGAAATGCATTTACCTAATCCTAATATGCATGCATCATTCCAGTATAATTGGACATCACTTGATGAATATCGCTGGCATTATATGTATGACCTATGGGGTGATTTAATTTTTGAATTCAATAAACGTGGCGGTCGGGTTGCTTATGGTACTGATGATAATTATCAATGGTCAACCGGAGGTTTTGGAAATATTCGTGAACTTCAACTAGTCCTTGAATCAGGAATGCATCCATTAGAAGTCTTACAAAGTGCCACCTATAATAGTGCACAAACTATATTAGAGCCAAAACTTGGTATGATTCAAAAAGGGTACATAGCAGATATTTTAGTAGTAGATGGAAGTCCCGCGGAAAATTTCCGATATCTGTATCCTTTTGGTGCTATAAATATGAATAAAGAGACTGAAGAGATGTATCGTACGCAGGGAATTATTCATACAATTAAAGATGGTGTCGTTTATGAGAATAAGAATCTTATGCGAGAAGTTGAACGCATCGTTAAAGAATCTAAAAGAAATGCGGGACCTGATATTGTAACAGAACCATTTAAATAATTGGTTTAATTAATACATTATAACATAAAAACTGCCTCATTTAATATATTGAGGTAGTTTTATTTTGAGGAAAATATGAAAAATAAAATCTTATTACTGCTAATATTCATTCTGAACATAATAAATGCAGAAGTTACCTTTACAGCTGATGAATTAAAATCTAGACGAATGAAACTCGCAAAAGAACTTGAAACCAATGCAATTGCAATCTTTCAAGGAGCCCCTTCGGAAACAGGTTATGTAAAATTTCGTCAATACAATGAATTCTACTATCTTACAGGCATAGAAACGGCACATGCTTATGTATTGATTAAAGGAGGTACGGGTGAAACTTCATTGTACCTACCACATAAAAACCCTAGGCGTGAACGAAGTGAAGGGCCACTAATGTCTAGTGAAGACATTGATGAGGTCAAAGCAATGAATGGTGTTGATAATGTTTACCCTACTGAAATGATGAGTGAGCATCTTTGGAGAATGCGAATGCGATCAAAACCAATTGTTTACCTCTATCAATCGCCACCCGAGCGGCATGCAGAAAGTCGTGATCTCTTATTACGCTATGAAGGCGATATTCAAAATGACCCCTGGGATCATACTGAACCTAGATACAAAAATTTTAATAAAAATATTTCAAATCAAATGCTTGGATCAGAAATTAAGGATATTACCCCAATACTTGATGGCTTAAGACTCATTAAGAGCCAAGCCGAGATTAATGTTATTAAAAAAGCAACAGTCCTCTCTTGCCTTGCATTAATGGAAGCTATGCGATCTACAAAACCAGGACTCTTTGAGTATGAGCTCGATGGAATGGCAAAGTATATCTATCATATTAATGGTGCACAAGGAGATGCTTATTACTCACTTATTGCTAATGGACCTAATGCATACATGCCTCACTATCATGAAAAAAAAGATAAATTAAAAGATGGTGATCTATTACTCATGGACTATTCACCAGACTTTAAATATTACATGAGTGACATAACTAGAATGATTCCAGTGAATGGTAAATTTAATAAAGAGCAATCCCAACTCTACGAATTCTATGTATCATGCTATAGAGCAATATTAGATAATATTAGGCCTTATGTAGAACCAGTTCAAGTTAGAAAAGATGCTGCCAAAAAAATGGAGACTATCTTATCAAATACTAAGTTTAATCAACCTCATCATCTTAAAGCTGCAGAAAATTTTGTTAAATCATATGTTCGCTCTTCAAAAAGAGAATTTGCTAGTCTTGGGCATGGAGTTGGAATGGCTACACATGATGTGGGCGATCACTCAAAAATGTTAATGCCCGGAATGGTTTTCACCATTGAGCCAGCCCTACGTGTTCCAGAAGAAAATATCTACATTCGTTTGGAGGATCTAATAGTCATTACTGAAACAGGTGCGGAAATAGTTTCTGATTTTGTTCCAATGGATATTAAAGGTATAGAAAAACTAATGCGTGAAAAAGGAATGCTAGATCGATACAAATCTTTAACTGAAAAAGATTATAAAAAATATCTAAAAAAATGAGTTCAAAGCCAAATTTGTCCTTTATAGTAAAGATTCTACCTGTTTTATTTTTAGGGTTATTAATCATTTATGGAATGGTTTTACGTCCAAAATTCTTTCAGCAACCAGTATTCCCACTTGAAATAGTATTTATGTTAGCAGCAGTTTTTGCTATTGGTCAAATGCTAATAATCGGTTTTAAATGGGAAACTATCCAAAAATCAATTATTTTAAAACTATCTCGCGGTTTCCCTGCAATTTTAATACTTTTTTCAATAGGTGTAATTATTGGTTCTTGGATGGTAAGTGGAACAATACCCATGCTAATTTATTATGGAATAAATTTGATTGATCCAAATTATATCTATTTATTAGCATTCTTAATTCCGATAGTCTTCTCAATGCTAACCGGTACTTCATGGGGTTCAATTGGTACAATTGGTGTAGTCATTATTGGTGTTTCATCTGTTATAGATGCTAACCTAGGTATTACAGCAGGAGCTATTGTTGGAGGTGCATTCTTTGGTGACAAGCTATCTCCATTATCAGATACGACCAACCTTGCTGCGATGGCAACAGAAGTTGATCTTTATGACCATATTCAATCAATGATGGTAACAACTTTTCCATCTGCTTTACTTGCGGCTTTTATTTATTTTTTCCTTGGTTTTATTTATCCACCCGTTGGTACTTCAATAAATTCACCTGAAGTTAATAGAACGTTAAATTTTATTTCTTCGATGTTCAATTTTAATATTTGGCTTTTAATTCCACCAATAATTGTTCTTATCGGTTCGATCAGAAAAATGGCCACACTACCCACTCTTATTACTTCATCTATGTCAGCAGTATTTATTGCCCTAATTTTTCAACCTTATTCATCCGCAAACATAATGTCATCAATTCATAAAGGATTTAGTACAGATATGGCATATTGGATTAAGTCCTCACCAGAAAATATAAATACATTATTTTCACGAGGTGGTCTCTATGAATTGAATGAGGCTATTATATTTTCAATTATGGTTTTTATTTTTATTGGCACTATCGATTTAATTGATTCAATGCCTTCTATTGTTAATAGAGTCTTTCGCTTAGTAAAAACAAAGGCTGGCTTAATTATTTCATCTCTCTTCACAACTGGTTTTACAAATTCTATCACTTCAAACCAATCTGCCACTAGCTTTATTATTGGAGATGCTTTTAGAAGGCGTTATGATAAATATAGCATACCAAGAAAAGTTTTATCACGTTCAATTGAAGATTATGGTACCATGTTCGAAAGTTTAATCCCTTGGCATGCAACTACCATTTTTCTAACAACAACATTGGGTGTTGCTTATAGTGATTACTGGCATTGGCAATTTTTATCACTAATAAATTTAATTTTAGCACCATCACTTGCAATTTTAGGTAAGGGATGTTTTTACAAAAAAGCTAGATAAGCTCTTCCAAAGAATTAATCAAATGATCTATATCTGCTTCAGAATTATAACCCTGAACTGAAATACGAAATGCCGTATTATCTTTATGACTCATTACTGGAATTTCTATTTGATAATCATTATATAAAGTTTTTTTAAATGATGCCGTATCTTCTATTGGAAAGAGAATAGTGGCCATATGACCTAGCCAACTATCAGGGCAAATTTTAGGTAGTTTAGTAATATCAGTAATACGGTTCCTTGCTTCAATAACCATATCAAAACATCTTGAACGTACTGTCTTCCAATCATATTCATTTTGAAATTGAATAGCTTCTGGCACAGTAAAAAATGCGCTCATATCAGTTGTCCCTTGCCATTGAAAAACATTGATGAACCTGCTTGGACTATGCAATTGAATTGAAGACTTAAATTTTTCATATTCTTCTCCCCAACCCCAGCTCTTAACCATCGGTTGAATACCTTCTTGATATTCTTTTTTAACATAAAGAAAAGAAATACCTTTAGGGCAACATAACCATTTATGCAATGCTCCCGTATAATAATCAGGATCTAATTCTTTAATATCTAGCGGAATATGTGCAGGAACATGCGCACCATCTATTATGGTCTTAATACCTCTTTTTTTAGCTTCAATTACAATATCAGGTATAGGTAAAATCATTCCCGTTGAACTTGTTATTTGGCTAATAAAAATATATTTTGTTTGTTCATTTGCTGAAGACCAGAATTCATTTAGAAATTCTTCTTTATTTTCAATCGGTAACGTTATATCAGCCTGAATATATTTATAATCTTTTTGTTCAGAGTCATAAGTCCACATTCGATCACAAGATCCATATTCTAAATTTGTAGATAATACTTCATCTCCCGGATTAATTGAAATATTATGGATAACAGTTCCAACAGCATGTGTAGGATTTGAAACATAGATTAAATCATCTTTATCACAATTAATGTAGTCACTTAATGATTTACGCGATATTTCTAAAAGCCTATAAACATCTTCCTGCATAAATTTAACTGGATGCATTTCAAGTTCCATTTGATATTTCTGATAAGACTTAAATACAGGTTTAGGACATGCACCGTAAGAACCATGATTCAAAAATGTTATTTCGGGGTCTAAAAGGAACATGTTTTTTAATGCATCAGGTAAATTATTCATTTTCACTTTCATTTAATTTCTTTTCAAAATACACACTACTAAATAGGTATATCAACATATAAAAGACTTGTAAGAAAACAAAATTAAGCGAGTAATGAGACTCTTTACTATTTTTA
>CAJJBS010000121.1 GCA_905182385.1 Fidelibacterota bacterium TCS55 | reverse complement strand
TCACTTTTAGATAAATTTGGAAGCAGTTTTTTCTCAGAATCTAATAGGTCTTTAATATTCTTTTTAATATCAACTAATTCAAAATTTAGTTCTTTAATTGTCTCAAGATTTTGAGATTGTTTATAATGATTTTGAATAAGACTAGTTTCTACTTTGTTAAGATTTAAAGATGTACTTTCTGCTTTAGTGCTCAATAATTCAATTTTTAAATTCTCATTTTCAATAATTTTCAATAAAGAATTAATAGAATTATTGTCTGTCCTATTTTGTTCAATTAATTCATTTATATTATTTTTTAATAATGATATTTTTTTTGTTCGTCCAAGTAGTCCACCCTGTTCATCTTTACCATTATATTTTAATAGAAAATTTTCACCAGAATATGAACCCTGTAAATCAACGATATTCCAACCATCAAGATTATGTGCTAAAAGTGCATCTTTTAAATTATCTACAACTAATAAATTACCAACTAAGGCATATGCTAGACCTTCATTAGAGCTTCTAACACCAGAGAGCTTCACGCCAGAGCCTAGGATATGAAGACCTTCAGGTATTTCTTTTGCATTAAATGATAAAGCATTCAACTCTTTTAATGGAAGAATTGATAAGTTTCCAATTTTTTGTTTGTCTGCTTCAGAAAGAATTTTTATAGCAGCATCACGATCTTTTGAGACTAAACATTTAGACCAATCACCCAAAGCTGCTTGAAATGCTAAATTATATTTTTCTTCCATTTCAAAAAGCTCGCCTACGGTACCTATAATATCTAAAAATATTTTTGGACTTTTAAGTACTGTTCTTACTCCACTTGGATAGCCTTCTTTTTGGGCAACTAACTCTTCATAAAAAGCAAGCTGGCTTTCTAGATTTGACAATGATGCTTTACCTTGATAAATCTTTTTAGCTAAAATTGATTGATCATCTTTACATTGCTCCAGCTTAGATTGAATATTCTCTAATTCTTTAGATTTATTCTCACTTGAAGTACTTAATTTAGATTTCTTCAATTCTAATTCTTTTTGGATTTTTCGCTGTTTTTTTTCTTCAAATTCTGCATTATTAAGCTTATTAATGAGATTAGATAGATATTCATTTTTTTCAAATAAAATTGATTGAGTTCGATCTATAAGCGATCGGTTATCAGCAATTTTCTTTTCAGCTTCCCAACGAATAGTTTGAGCATATTCTAAATTTGTTTGAGATTCTTTATATTTATGTTCTATAACAGTAAAATTTCTTTTTTTTGTTTTATATTTATTTAATAATAATTCAACTTGGGGTTCAAGGGCTTTAATCTCATTTTTACTAACTTCAACTTGAGTCATTAATTGATTTTTTTTACCATCGCTCGAAGAGAGTTCATTCTTTAGACGTTGAATGTTTAACCCAGCTGACTTTTCTTGCTCTGACCAAACTAAAATATTATTTTGAAAAGACTCACGCTCTTCTTCTAATACACTTAAACTATTTTGGGATGATAATAAAGCTGATTGTTGATCAACATAAAGTTTTTTTAAGTGAGTCAATTTTTCTTCATTAATATTTTTATCTGAAACTTTCTCATCTTTAAGATGCAGATATTCTAAAACCTGTTTGCGCAATGGCAAAATTTTAGATTCATGATTATGAACCTTAACATAGGCTAGTGCAATTTCCTTATTTTTCAGTTCATCATTTAATTTTTCATGTCTTTTAAATCGTTTTAATTGAAGATTTAAACTATGAACTTGCTGCTCAACTTCTTGAACAATATCATTAATTCTATCTAAGTCTTGTCCAACAGCATCAAATTTCCTCATTGTCGATCGACGTTGCTGTTTGTATTTATTTATTCCAGCTGCTTCTTCGAACATTCTTTTACGATTATCATCTGTTTCTGAGAGTATTTGCTCAATCATTTTTAATTCAATTACAGAGTACGCATCAGAGCCCATACCAGTATCTACAAAAAGGTCATGAATATCTTTGAGTCTACAAGGCCTTCTATTTATAAAATATTCAGAATCTCCATTGCGATAAATTCGTCTTCCTATCTCAACTTCATTATATTCAACTGGAAGTTTCCCTTTATTATTATGAACAGTTAAAAAGGCTTCACAAACTGAAAGAGGTTTGAGGTTATCGGCACCATTAAAAATTACATCGCCCATTTTTCCTGAGCGAAGAACAGAATATTTTTGTTCACCTAAAACCCACCTTATAGCATCAACAATATTTGTTTTGCCACATCCATTAGGACCAACAATTACAGTAACACCTTCACCAAATTTAATTTTTTCTTTTTTGGCAAAAGATTTGAAACCATGGATATTAAGTTCTGATATATACATTTAGGAGGTTAATAAAGTTAATTAATCTAATATCTATTCGATAAGAAAACTATATAGAGAATTTATGAAAATGTAATCTTTTACGTAATTAACCTGGTGGCCATTTCATCTGTCGGCCGCCCATAATATGCATATGGATATGATAAACTGTCTGTCCGCCATCTTCATTCGTATTAATAATAGTTCTAAACCCTTTTGAATCAATGCCTTCATTCTTTGCAATTTCTTTGGATGCGAAAATTAATTCTCCTGCTAAATGTTTATCTGAAATTTTTAATTTATTTATTGACTCTATATGTTTTTTGGGAATAATTAAAATATGTAATGGTGCCTTAGGGTCTATATCTCTAAAGCCTAGAATATCTTTATTTTCATAAACTATATCTGCAGGAATCTCACCTTTAACAATTTTGCAAAACAAACAATTATCCATCTATATATTTCAACATTTGATTAATATTAGCTAGGCCCACGATCGCTGAAGTTTCACTTCTTAACCGTCGAGACCCTAAGCTCACAGTTGCAGGTTTTATAGCTTCTAACTTTTTTAATTCAACTTCAGAGAAGTCTCCTTCAGGGCCAATAATAATATTGTACGAATAATTCTCTTTATTTAAAGAATTTTTAAGATAATTCAAACCATTCATATGATAAAGAATATTAGTATTTGAGTGATTTTCACTAATCCATGCATCAAGTGATGATACTGGGAAAATTTCAGGAAAATAACTTCGACCACTTTGCTTAGCTGCAGATTCAACTATTCGTTGTGAACGATCAATGTTTAATTTCTTTTTTATACATCTTTCAAATATTATTGGTTGAATTGACTTGACACCCAGTTCTGTAGCTTTCTCAATAATAAAATCCATTCGGCTACCTTTTATTAAACCAACTACTAAATGAATATTATAACTAGACTCACCATAATTAAGGACTCTTTTTTTAATTACTCCTGAGACTAAATTTTTATTAATAGATGTAATTATACTTTTATAAGCACAACCCTCACCATCCAGAAGCCATACTTTATCATTAAGTTTACCTCTTAAGGAATTAATGAAATGAGATGACTCTGATTTTGAAAGAGAAAATTTATTTTGGCTAATTGAATTCGAATTTATTTTAAAATAACGTTCTTCCATTAGCGACGTGAATTTGCAAAAGTCCAAGTTATATTGATGGTTGTACCGTCATATCTCTTTTTGTCATCAACCGTCCTACCCATAGGAAGAAATTCAAATCCAATCGAAGGAGATATTGAAGATCCACCCATTTGCAAGAAAGAAACTCCAATAACTATTTGTGCTCCATAGGATGTAAAAGTTGGTGCTTTTCTCCAGCGAGAATTAAATTTTCTATATGATTCGTTTCCATCAATCGCTAATAATGGACCTCCTTTTACTTGGAGAAAAGGGGAGAAATTATTTGCAATTTTACCTTCGAAGGGTAACCATCTTGCTGTAGCGTAAAAAGGGAAAAGAACAAGTGCTTTATCACCTACATTTATATACTGACCAGTATATTGATTATAAACAGGGATTTCAGTTTCATTCTTTATATCAAAAAAACGTGCTTCAAATCCATAAAACATATTTTCTTTTAATTTCCAACTTCCTATAAAATGTACCCCTGAACCTTGAGTACCCGTTGTTAGACCAAATCCTTTTTTCATTTGGGCAAAGCTATTTGTTATAAAAACACTCCAAATTAATAAAAGTAATATCTTCTTCATACTTTAACCTGATTCTTTCTTCTTATTTCAATCATTTTACCCCAAGTATCTTTATTCGCTTTTAATCTTTCTATAACTTCATCTTTTAATATAGATTTATTAAATATTTCATTTACATCTGATTTGGTTACTTTTGTATACCATATTCCTTTAGGGTAGATTACTAAAGCAGCACCCATTTCACACGCATCTAAACAACCACTTTTATTTGCACGCACTTTACCTTTTAAACCATGCTCACTTATAAGTTGAACAAATTTCATGCGAATTTCTTTACTTCCAAGTCTTGCACAATCTCCTTTAATACTACATTCTTCACGTTCATTTGTACAAATAAATATATGCTTACTATATTTCATTCTGGTAATAAAATCACTTTACCTATTTGACTACTATTTTCTAAATAATCATGTGCCTCACGTATTTCTTCGAATAAAAAAGATTTATCAACTATAGGTTTAATCTTTCTGTCTAATATCAAATCTAAGCATTCAGCAAAAGCGGCTACATCACCCATTGTTGAACCCATGATATTTTGCTGTTTGCTAAATAAATGCCTAATATCAATTTTTACTTTTGGACCAGTAGTTGCACCACACGTAACCAATCTGCCACCTTTCCCAAGGAGCTTCATACTTGTTTCCCATGTGGCTTCACCCGGATGTTCAATAATTACATCTACTCCAAGACCGTTCCTATATTCCTTTACTCGATCTACAATATTTTCATTATAATGATCTAGAACAAAGTCAGCACCAATATTTTTAGCATGAGTTCGCTTTTCTTCTGATCCACCAGTCGCAATAACATTACAACCTTTAGCTTTAGCAATTTGTATAGCCATCGTACCTACGCCTGACCCCGCACCCCAAACAAACACTGTTTCTCCAAGTTCAATTTTTGCTCTTCGAACTAACATTGTATAAGCAGTTTGAGCAGTTAAAGGGAATGCAGCTGTCTCTTCAAATGAAAGATGATTTGGTTTTAAATAAACATTACGGTCTGAGATTGCTACATACTCACAAAAAGTACCATCTTGAGTTTCACCTAAAATTCCAATCTGATGACAATAGTTTTCTTTACCATTTAGACAGTAATCACATTTATTACAAAATGTTAAAGGTTGAATACAAACTTCATCCTTAACATTAAATTTAGTCACCGAATCTCCGATCTCAGTAATAACACCTGCTCCATCGCTACCTAAAATCATAGGCAAAGGAACACCTGGAACACCGCGACGAACCCAAATATCTAAATGGTTCATGGCGGCAGCTTTAATCTTTATAATAACTTCATTTTCTTTGGGTTTAGGGCTAGGAACTGACTCATAATTGAGAACTTCTTTACCACCATGTTTATGAATACGAATTGCCTGCATTAGTCTTCAGTCCTAGAAAAAAATATTTTATCGATACTATATTTACCTGGGCCTAATAGGAAAAGAGCTAAAAAAATAGAAAAATATAGCCATGCTTTTTCAGGACTGCCTGTGGTTGTGATATGATTAAATGCAGCTACAAACATCGTCGCAAGAGCTAAGAAGGATGATGTCCGAGTAAATAAACCAATCACTAATAAAATGGCACAAGCAGATTCTGCAAAAGCAGCTAAAAAACCAAAAAATGGGTTTGCAAAATCTAGAAAATCGCCAAAATACTTTGTAAAAGCATTTCCAAGGTTTTCCCATTTTGCTGGGTTTGTGATCTTACTCCAACCATGATTTGCAATGAAGTAATAACCGGGTAGTAACCTTAGAGAGAGTAGACCTAAATGTTTTGAATTAGGATTTTCATTAATAAATTTAAATATTTTATTCACTATTTTCCTTCTTTTCTTATATCTTCATAATCCGCATCTTTAATATTCAGATTCTTATAAGAATCTTTTTCTTTAACATAATGATCATTATTTTTTATAATATATTTCTTTTTAAGTAAATAAATAAAATATGCGATAGTTCCCAAAATTAAAAGTTTTATCATTTTACAAACCAGTTGTTGGATTAAAAAATTTAGTCCCTTTTGCCGGTTGTCTTATATAATTAATTACCTCATCAAGGTCACTTTTGTTATTAACAAAATCAATATTATTTGTGTTAATAATAACAAGTGGAGTATCTTGATAACGGAAAAAATATTCATTATAAACTTGATTAAGCGCATCAATATAATCTTCTGACATATTTTTTTCAAAATCTCTTCCGCGTCTAGATATATTGCGCATTAAAGTTTCAGTGTCTGCCTGGAGGAAAATAACTAGATCAGGACCAATCACATTTCGTTCCATCATATTTGCTACTGAATCATAGAGAGACATTTCTTTTTCATTTAAATTAAGTGATGCAAATAAACGATCTTTTACGAACATATAATCGGTTATAACCAAATTTTGAAACATATCAATCTGTCTTAGATCTTGCTGTTGTTGAAACCTTTGAAGTAAAAACCATAGTTGTGTTTGAAAAGCGTGACGTTCAGGATCTTCATAGAAATCTGTAAGAAATGGATTATCTTGAAATTCTTCTAAAACAAGCTTTGCGCCAAGATGCTCAGATATAAGTTTTGCTAAACTTGTCTTTCCAACACCTATTGTACCTTCAATTGCAACATAGTAAAGATTTCTCATGCAGTTTTTTCTAATTTATGATTTTGGACATTTGATGTGTCAGAACATAATGATAATAATTCTGAGACTGAACGGCCATAATTTTGCACCATAAAATTGGGTGAAATTTCAGTCCATGGAACAAGTACAAACTTACGAGCAAAAAGTTGAGGATGTGGAATTTTTAAATTTAGTATGTCAACTGATTTTGTCTCATAAGCTAATATATCAAGATCAATTACTCTCGGTTTATTTCTTTTATGATTTTGAGGACGACCCAACATAAGTTCAATACCTTGACACACTTGAAGCATCGATTCTGGAGGTAGACTTGATTCTAATTCAACGACTGTATTATAAAATTTTGGCTGATCAGTATGATACATTGGTTCCGTTTCATAGATAGAAGCTGTTTGTTTAACACTGATTTCATCTCTTACATCTAATGCGGCAATAGCCGTAAAAATATTTACTTCTTTATCGCCAATATTTGAGCCTATACCTAAGTAAACTAATTCAGTCATAATCCTTTTGTGTTCTTTCAATCTCAACTTCTACAGTATCTAAGAGCCCTTTTATCGGTGCATTTGGTTTTCTAACCCTTACTAGAATAGATTTAATTCTACTATTCTTTAAAATATCTTTTGCTATAGAATTAGCTAGAGCTTCAATTAAATAAAATTTATCTCTTTTTACACAACTATCAACAATTTTAAATATAGACTCATAGTCGACGGTCTCTTCTAAATTATCTGAGATGCATGAAGATGCTAATGATAAGTTCAATTCAACATCAACTTCAAATCTGCCACCTAGAATTTTCTCAGATTCATTAACACCATGAAATCCGTAAAACTGCATATTTATAAGTCTAATTATCCCCATGATAGAAAGAATCTAAATATGTTTACAAGTCATAAAAAAGAATCTATTAATTTCAAATTAAACTAATAATGACCATCCACTTTATTTATATAAAAAAAGCCTCTTTTAGAATTCTAAAAGAGGCTTTAGTAATAAAAAAGCAGTAATCCTTAGATTACATCATTCCGCCCATGCCACCCATTCCTGGATCCATTGGAGGCATTGCTGGACCTTCCTTCTCAGGAATTTCAGTCACAGCTGCTTCTGTTGTTAAAATCATACCAGCTATTGAGCTAGCATTTTCAACAGCCACGCGAGCAACTTTCGTGGGATCAATGATACCTGCTTTGAACATATTTACATATTCATGATTACGAGCATCATAACCGAAGTCATCTTTACCTTCACGTACAGCTTGCGCAATAATGGAAGGTTCAACTCCTGCATTTTCACAAATTTGACGAATTGGAGCATCCAATGCACGACGCATAATATCTACGCCAACTGCTTCTTCTTCATCAACTTTAAGCTTATCTAAAGCAGGAATAGAACGAAGTAAAGCAACGCCGCCACCAGGTATAATACCTTCTTGGACAGCTGCACGAGTTGCATGAAGTGCATCTTCAACTCTAGCTTTCTTTTCTTTCATTTCTACTTCAGTCGCTGCACCTACATTAATAACTGCAACACCGCCTGATAATTTTGCTAAACGCTCTTGTAATTTCTCACGATCATAATCAGATGATGTTTTTTCAATCTGAACTTTGATTTCATTGATACGAGCTTTTATTGCCTCAGTCTTACCACTACCACCAACAATTGTTGTGTTATCTTTATCAGATACGACACGCTTAGAGGTACCAAGGTATTCTAAGGTAGCATTCTCAAGTTTGTAACCGGCATCTTCTGAAATGACCGTTGCACCTGTAAGTACTGCAATATCTTCAAGCATAGCTTTACGACGGTCACCAAAACCAGGTGCCTTTACAGCTAATACTTTAAAGGTACCACGAAGTTTGTTAACAACTAAGGTTGCTAATGCTTCACCTTCAACATCTTCAGCAATAATCATAACTGGTTTACCAGTCTGAACAACTTTTTCTAATAAAGGAAGAAGATCTTTCATATTAGAGATTTTCTTATCATACATTAGAATATAAGGGTCTTCTAATTCAGCTTCCATGTTATCAGAGTTAGTGACAAAATAAGGAGATAGATAACCACGATCGAACTGCATTCCTTCAACTGTTTCCAAAAAGGTTTCAGCTGTTTTTGATTCTTCAACCGTAATCACACCATCTTTACCTACTTTTTCCATAGCTTCAGCAATTTTCTGACCAATTTCTTCATCATTGTTTGCAGAGATTTTCCCTACATTAGCAATTTGCTCAGAATCAGGTAAGTCTTTACTCTGCTTTTTTAGTGCCTCAACTACTGCAATAGCAGCTTTATCAATACCACGTTTAATAGACATTGGGTTTGCACCTGCAGTTACATTTTTTAGACCTTCAGCAACAAGGGCTTGAGCTAAAACTGTAGCAGTTGTTGTACCATCGCCAGCAACATCAGAAGTTTTTGAAGCAACTTCTTTAACCATTTGCGCACCAACATCTTCTAATCTATTAACTAATTCAACTTCTTTAGCAACCGTTACGCCATCTTTAGTGACAGTCGGTGCGCCAAACTTTTTCTCAATTACAACATTACGACCTTTTGGTCCGAGTGTTACTTTAACCGCATTGGCAAGCTTATCCACACCGGCCTTAAGGGCATTCCGTGCTTCGAGATCATATGAGATTTCTTTAGCCATTATTATTTACTCCTTATAGGACAGCGAGAATATCACTCTCGCGCATTATTAAATAGTCTGTTCCTTCAAATGAGAATTCAGTACCACTATATTTACCATATAGAATCTTATCTCCTTTTTTTACTTCCATTGCTACTAGAGTACCTGATTCAGAAACTTTTCCTGGACCAGTTGCAACAATAGAGCCTTGTTGTGGTTTTTCCTGAGCAGTGTCTGGAAGGATAATTCCTCCTGAAGACATTTCTTCTGCCGCTGCAGGTTCAACAACAACACGATCAGCTAGAGGCTTTACATTTAGTGCCATTTCGCTTACTCCTGTTTTATTATTTATTAAATTTCATTTATATATTTTCTCACATTAATGTGGGGCCGAAATTATACTTTATAAACAACCATTAGCAATATATTTTAGCACTCTACCATTTAGAGTGCTAAAATATATTATTTAACCAGGATAAGTTTTTTAGCTTTTCTGAACTGCGCAGTCTCTAAGCTATAAATAT